>NZ_JACSQR010000011.1:0-76133 GCF_014836505.1 Psychrobacter communis | reverse complement strand
GAAATAGCGCGTGACAATGAAGCAGAAAGAAAACGTCAAACCTATCTAATAGTCAATATTGGCTAGGTTTGAGTAAGGTTTTTGGAACGGTCTGAGCATTATTATTGGGATCGATAGGCGGTATCTTTTTACTCATCATCAGGCTTCCTTGTCTGCTATACGGTTGATAATTTATCTAGCATTTAATGCCAAACATTCGTTGCTATCGTACCTTTTTTAGCGATGGCTTATCCACTCTTATTCATGATAAAAATTGCACGGGATTTTTAGCTGTTATTAATCAAGCAAAATCTTGGTGCCGCTCTTGGTAAAGTTCATCACAAACTGGCTTTTAAAGCTGCGCACATTGTTCTCGTAAGTCAGCAAATTACGGGTAAATTCATGATAATCGTTCATGTTCTTGGCATTGACCATCAACATAAAATCCGCATCTCCTGACACTTCGTAGCAGCTCATTACTCGCGGTTGGTCATGCATCAAGCGCTCAAATCGATGCTGCATCGAGGTATTGGAGCGCGACATCTCTATCATAACCACCGCCGTAAGTCCGTAACCGACCTTATTTGGGTCAACGATAGCGACTTGTTTGGTAATCACACCGCTATCTATTAATGCTTGAATACGGCGCTGAGCGGTAGCGATAGAAACGTGTACACGTTCTGCGACCGTTTTTAACGGCAAAGTCGCATCGTCCTGTAGCAAATTTAAAATCGCTTTATCGGTATCGTCTAAAATATGGCTCACAGTATCTCTTCCCTAGAAAATCACAAATATTAAGGTTTTTATTATAAATATTATTGCTATTAATCTAAATGCAAGAAAATAACTGGATTTTGGTAGTAATTGAAGTAAATTTATTCGAATAAATACTTATATAGAAATAATATCTCATAGCACCTTAGTAAAATAGACGTTATTAAACAAAGCTTATTAATAACTCCGTTTGCAAAAATAAAAACAATCGCTAAGCCTTCTAACGTCTATTTATATTTACGGTGCTTATCATGTCGAACCTAACGCCCTCTAATGTCTCTACTAATATGCTCACAGCTACCGTTTCACGCTTGCCGTTGCCTGCTGTTTGGACGGCAGGTAGCAAACAGCAACGTACATTGATAATGGGCGTGGCGCTGGCGATATTATCAAACCTGTTATTTGGTGTGCTTTATGCCTATAGCAGTTTTTTGGCGCCATTGTCAGGTACGCAAGTTTTTATCTGGCGTATGCTAGCGATGTGGGCGGCGCTAATAGGGTATTTGCTCATTAGCGGGCGTTTAGGTTTGCATGTTGATAAATTAAAGGCGCTGCGCACGGTAAAGCAGTGGGTATGGTTATTATTACCAACGCCGATATTTCTCAGCCAGTTTTGGCTGTTTATGTGGGCACCAGTTAATGGTCAAGGTGTGCAAACCGCGATGGGTTATTTTCTCTTTCCACTGATGATGGTGGTGTTTGGTTGCGTCCTATTTGGCGAAAAGTTAAGCCGTCTGCAATGGTTGGCCGTTGGCTTTGCCGCAGTCGGCGTCGGTAGTGAGATTGTGCGTACCCAAAGCGTGTCATGGGCGACATTATGGGTGTGCGGCACGTATCCTGTTTATTATATCTTACGCCGCCTACAAGGTATCGGCGCGATTACAGGTTTGCTGGTGGATTTGACCATCTTTGCACCGTTTGCCGTCGCCTATTTATTATTTGTTGCGCCGAGCAGTTTAGGATTGGTTGGCAGCTCTAGCTTTTTTATCATGATGTTGGCAGGACTTGGTATGCTTAGCGTGCTCGCGATGAAGACCAATGTTGATGCCAGTCAAATGCTCCCTGTCAACGTCTACGGTATGATGAGCTATATAGAGCCGGCGTTATTATTTATCTTAGCAATCACTGTCTTGGGCAATCCTTTTGAATCAGCGATGATTTATAGTTATGGCTTAATTTGGCTCGGAATCGCTTGCTTAATCGCGCACGGTATCCGTCAATTATGCCGTGCGCATAAAGAGTCAAAAGTGAGCAAAATAGCCCAAACGGTCTAAAATTTGCTCCGTTAAATTAATAAGTTTACCATAGCAATGTCATAAAAAAGGACGACTCAACAATATGCTGAATCGTCCTTTTTGCGTTAGATTAAAACGTATCACTTACAACGTTTTTTAATCCAAATGCTGCTTAAAGCCGCGCTGCTTATCACGCTCCCAGTCGCGGTCTTTTAGCGTTTTACGTTTATCATGCTGCTTTTTACCGACGGCAAGCGCAATTTGGCATTTCACTAAGGAGTTTTTCCAATAGCAAGATAAGGGTACGCAGGCATAGCCTTTTTGATTGACCGCGCCCATGAGTTTCTCAATTTCGCGGCGATTGAGCAGCAGCTTACGGGTACGGATGCTATCAGGGCTGACATGCGTTGAGCTTGAAAGCAGCGGCTGAATATGGGCGCCAAACAAGAACGCCTCATTATTACGAAAGATAATATATGCTTCGGTAATGGTCATTTTACCAGCGCGAATGGCCTTCACTTCCCAGCCTTGTAACGATAGACCTGCTTCAAAGGTTTCTTCAATAAAATACTCGTGACGAGCTTTTTTATTGGCACAGATTTGATTGTCAGGTTTTTTTGATTTTTTTGACATAATTTCTCCATAAGGACTTTTATATACATGGTTTGTATAAATTGTCCCTGTCTAACTGTTCCTCATTCTAGCCCTTAAATGTAGATATTTTTTTTACCTATTAAGAGCGATGAGTCGAACCGACTATTGTAGCAAAGCGCACAGCGAAAAGGTAAATCGGCTGTTAGGACAAATGTAGCAGATAAGTAGGAAGTTTGAGCAAAATTTGCTAGCATATGGGTCATTATCATTAACCATATTAGCCCTGTTATGAGCCTTCCTGCTACTTCATCAAAATTGCATACCAAAATTTTATACCCTGGTACCTTTGACCCGATTACCAACGGTCATGTCGACTTGGTTAAACGCGCGGCTAAATTGTTCGATGAGGTCGTCATCGCCGTGGCCTCTGGTCATCACAAAAAACCTTTATTCGACTTTGAAGAGCGCGTGCATTTGGTCGAGACGGTATTTACGGATTTGCCGCAAGTGTCGGTGATTGGTTTTGAAGGCTTGCTGGTCGATTTTATGCGCGAAAAAAATGCCACCGCCGTATTACGGGGTCTGCGCGCGATGTCAGACTTTGAATATGAGTTTCAGCTGGCCAATATGAACCGCGAGCTTGATGAGAATTTTGAAGCGGTATTTTTAACGCCGTCGCAAAATTACTCGTTTATCTCATCGACTATGATTCGTGAAATTGCCAAACTTGGCGGCGATGTGACGAAATTTGTGCCACCTTGCGTCTCAGAAGCTTTTATAGAAAAACTCAGCAGCTAACATTTAGTGAAACGATTACTAAGTTAAGCTTTAATGATGAGTTGGTGGTTTAATATTAAGCATAATCGTAAGCCACGGACGTAATCATTTTTTATCAACTGCTAGCAAATAAGGAGCAGTTTATGGCGTTATTAATTACCGATGAATGCATCAATTGTGATGTCTGCGAGCCTGCTTGCCCAAATGAAGCCATCTCAGAGGGCGATGATATTTATGTCATCGACCCTGATTTATGTACAGAGTGTGTCGGTCATTTTGATGAGCCGCAATGCGTGGTCATCTGTCCTGTCGACTGTATCCCGCATGACCCAGACCACGTCGAAACCCAAAGCGATTTATTGGCAAAATACAAACGCATTACTGGCAAATAAAAAATGAAGAGATCTGACCGCTCAACGAGTAGCCTTTCAACCAGCGATTTCGACCAACAGCACCTTTGGCATCCTTATGCCAGCTTGCCGCCCACCTATCCTAATATCGTCATCGACCATGCCGAAGGTATTTATATCGTTACTAACGATGGCATACGCCTGATTGACGGCATGTCGTCATGGTGGGCGAGTATCCATGGCTATAATCATCCAGTGCTCAATACAGCGATGATTGCACAATTAGGCAAAATGGCGCATGTGATGTTTGGCGGCTTGACCCATCAGCCAGCCATAGATTTAGGCAAAAAATTATTATCCATTGTCCCTGATGGTCTTGATGCGATATTTTATGCTGATAGCGGCAGCATTGCAGTCGAAGTGGCGCTAAAAATGGCGCTGCAGTATCAAATTGCAGCCGGATGTACTAATAAAAACCAATTTGCCTCGACCCATTCTGGCTATTATGGCGATACCTGGCATGCAATGAGTGTCTGTGACCCAGTCGGCGGCATGCATAGCCTGTATGGTAAACAATTGCCTTTGCAGCATTTTGTCCCTGCACCGCCATTAGGATTTGAGCGTGAGCTGGCTCAAAATGAGCGTGATGAATTAACCACGTTTTTTGCTAAACATAGCGCTCAGCTTGCCGGATTTATTATTGAGCCTATTATTCAAGGCGCAGGTGGTATGCGCTTTTATAGTCCAGAATATCTACAACTATTACGCCGATTGTGTGATGAAAATGACGTACTGCTCATTGCTGATGAAATCGCCACTGGGTTTGGGCGTAGCGGCAAGCTATTTGCTTGCGAACATGCCAATATTAGTCCTGATATTATGACCATTGGCAAGGCGCTAACAGGCGGCTATATGACCTTTGCAGCGACCCTCTGTACCCGTGAGGTTGCCGAAACCATTAGCCAAAGCGACTATCCAGCCCTGATGCATGGTCCGACCTTTATGGGTAATCCGTTGGCCTGCGCAGTCGCTTGTGCATCGATTGATTTAATCTTGTCTTATGATATCGAATCGCGTACGGCAAATATGCAAACTATCATGGATGAGCAGCTAGCCACAGCGGCAAATTTAAATGGCGTTGCGGATGTTCGTTGTTTAGGCGCGGTCGCTGTGATTGAGCTAGATGAGGCGGTTGATATGCCAGTTTTTCAATCTTTGCTGATTGACAATGGCATTTGGGTCAGACCCTTTGGCAAATTGGTCTATATTATGCCGCCTTATGTCATTAGCGATGACGAACTGGTGACGTTGTGCCAAGCGCTCCTAACTGTCGTCACTATTTATTTGGGTCAAATGTCTACGACCAACAGAGTTTCGCTATGAGTGTGCTATTTATCTCCGGCATTGATACCGATATTGGCAAGACTTATGCCACAGGTATGATGGCGAAAGCGCTGATGCAGCAAGGCATTAGCGTCATCACTCAAAAGCTGGTACAAACAGGCGTTAGTATCGATTCAGCTAGTGGTAAAATGAATATTGCAGATGATATTGTCACTCATCGTCAATTAATGGGAATTCCATTGCAGCCTTGTGATTTAGACTTTACCACTTGTCTGTATCGTTATGAAAAACCCGCGTCGCCGCATTTATCTGTCAAGCTTGCTAACGACGTTCTAGACCCCAAAGTCATCACTAAAACTACGCAGCAATTGCAACAAAGCTACGACGCGGTACTATTAGAAGGCGCTGGCGGGTTACTGGTACCAATCACTGAACAACTATTAACCTTGGATTATATTGCTGAGCAAGACTATCCAGTTGTGTTGGTAACCTCAGGGCGGCTTGGTAGTATAAATCATACTTTACTGAGTTTAGAGGCGATTAAAGCGCGCGGCTTAACGCTGCATAGCGTGATTTATAACCATATTCATGATAATGCCGCTCAGACAGATGATGAGATTGCCAATAGTACGATTGATTATTTAAAAAACTACTTAGCGCGCCATTATCCAAACAGCTATTGGTTACAAATGGCGCAACAAACAAATAGCACTATAGGTAATGATAGTTTAGCTTTACCGCTAGATTTTATTTAAACGCTTTTATTTAAATGGTTTTATAACAACAAATAAATAAGCGCAAAACACTTTCCACACCTGATACTAATTTTGCTATACTAGCGCGCTTGGTAGACTAGGCGATCGCCGCTGCACACTGGCAACAGATGCGCAGGGGAGGAAAGTCCGGGCTACATAGGGCAGCGTGCCAGCTAACGGCTGGGCAGGGTAACTTGACGACAAGTGCAGCAGAGAGCAGACCGCCTTTGGTGTCGCAAGACATTATCGGTAAGGGTGAAAGGGTGCGGTAAGAGCGCACCGCGTGAATGGCAACATCTCACGGCAGGGTAAACTCCACGCGTAGCAAGACCAAATAGGCATCGATATGGCGCGGCCCGCGTTCGATGCGGGTAGGTTGCTTGAGCGTATCAGCGATGATACGCCTAGAGGAATGATCGTCCACGACAGAACCCGGCTTATCGGTCTACCAACTTTTTTGTTTTGCGGTTCGTTTTTATCGTTAGTATTATGCATATTTACCGTTAATTTGGATGAAATGCGTATTTTTCGCAAAAAATGCTAATTAGGGGTTGACGCAAGTCCTCTCTATCGGTATTATACCGAGCCTTAAATGGCGATGTAGCTCAGCTGGTTAGAGCGCACGACTCATAATCGTGAGGTCAAGAGTTCAAGTCTCTTCATCGCCACCATATTTAGTAAGACCAGCAGTAATAAAATGCCAATCATCTTATGATTGGTTTTTTTTTGCCTGATTTTTGCTTGCTGACAAAATCAACTTACTTTATAGCGGAAAACTGCTAGAATACCTTCGTATGCCTGCGCGTCATAAAAGTTAGTCATTTGCGCTGTGGGCATATCAATTGCGGCAATACAGTAGGTACTTAATCTGTCTCTTTTGGCGTATTGGCCAGTATGAGCTATAAGTATGTATTCGACGGTTGCCATCTGACACTATGTATATCCGTTATTCAATCCTCCATTATTTAGTAGGCGCTTTGTGACTGCATTAGCCAATATTCGTAACTTTTCTATTATTGCCCACATTGATCACGGCAAGTCGACCCTTGCTGACCGTTTTATTCAAATGTGTGGTGCCTTGCAAGATCGTGAGATGCAGGCGCAAGTTCTTGATTCTATGGACATTGAGCGTGAGCGCGGCATCACTATTAAAGCTCAGTCTGTGACCTTGTTTTATGATCATCCTAACGGTGAGCGTTATCAGCTAAACTTCATTGATACGCCCGGTCACGTCGATTTCTCTTATGAGGTCTCACGCTCATTAGCGGCTTGCGAAGGCGCGCTATTGGTCGTTGATGCCGCACAAGGCGTTGAAGCACAGTCGGTTGCCAACTGTTATACCGCTGTTGACCAAGGCTTAGAGGTGATGGCGGTTTTAAATAAAATTGACTTGCCGCAAGTTGAGCCTGAGCGCGTGATTCAAGAGATTGAAGACATTATCGGTATTGATGCTGTTGATGCGCCGCGCGTCTCAGCAAAATCCGGTCTTGGTGTCGATAAACTGCTAGAAGCCTTGGTTGAATTTATTCCTGCGCCAACGGGCGACCGTGATGCACCGCTACAGGCATTGATTATCGACTCATGGTTTGATAACTATCTGGGCGTGGTGTCTTTAGTACGTGTGCGTGAAGGAACGATTAAAAAAGGCGATAAGCTGTATATTAAGTCGACCAAAGAGGCGCACTTAGTGGGCTCAATTGGTGTCTTTACCCCGAAACCTGTAGACACAGGTATTTTACAAGCGGGCGAAGTAGGCTTTGTTATCGCAGGAATCAAAGATATTGCTGGTGCACCTGTTGGTGATACGATTACCCATGCCAGTACGCCTGATGTTGAGCGCATTCCTGGATTTAAGCAAATCACGCCGCAAGTTTATTCTGGTATGTTCCCAGTAGATTCTAGTGATTTTGAAAAATTCCGTGAAGCGCTGCAAAAACTACAGATTAATGATGCGTCGCTATACTTTGAGCCTGATACCTCCGACGCGCTCGGCTTTGGTTTTCGCTGTGGCTTCTTAGGCATGCTGCACATGGAGATTATCCAAGAGCGTTTAGAGCGTGAATATGACTTGGATTTAATCACCACCGCGCCGTCGGTTATTTATGAGATTGAAAAGAAGAACGGCGAAGTCATTTACGTAGATAATCCGTCAAGATTGCCTGAACCAAATAATATCGAAGAGTTCCGTGAGCCAATTGCCCGCTGTCAGATTTTAGTGCCGCAAGATTACTTGGGTAACGTTATGACACTATGTATTGAGCGCCGCGGCGTCCAAGTCGATATGCGTTTTATGGGTCGTCAAGTGCAGTTGATTTTTGATATTCCGATGGGCGAGGTGGTCATGGACTTCTTTGACCGCCTAAAATCAGTGTCACGCGGATTTGCGTCGCTCGATTATAATTTCGAGCGCTATCAAGCTGATAAATTAGTCAAAGTTGACGTCCTCATCAATGGCGATAAAGTCGATGCCTTAGCGATGATAGTACACCAAGATCAAGCGCGTTTCCGTGGCAATCAGCTGGTTACTAAAATGAAAGAATTGATTCCACGTCAGATGTTTGATGTGGCGATTCAAGCGGCAATTGGCAGTCAAATTATCGGTCGTAGTACCGTCAAAGCCATGCGTAAAGACGTCCTAGCGAAGTGTTATGGCGGTGACGTCTCACGTAAGAAAAAGCTGCTCTCAAAACAGAAGGCTGGTAAAAAACGTATGAAGCAAGTGGGTAACGTCGAGATTCCACAAGAAGCCTTCTTGGCCGTCTTGCAGGTTGATAATTAAACGTTCATTATCTTTTAAAAGATAAAAACACAGCAATATTCGGCATAGACAGCTTTACTGCAACCGTGGTTTGATTTTCAGCTCGTTAATAGGCAAATTCGTATGGATTTTGATTTTAATTTAATTTTAGTGCCATTAACCCTCGGCTTAGGTATTATTTGGCTATTAGAGAAGCTGACGCTCAAACAGCGTAAAACCCGCGGTCGCGGCAAAGAAAGCTTACTGGTACGTTGGGCGTATGATTTTTTCCCAGTGTTGGCGGTGGTGTTAATAGTGCGCTCGTTCTTGATTGAGCCGTTTAATATTCCTTCATCGTCGATGGTGCCAACCTTGTACACGGGTGATTTTATCGCGGTCAATAAATACGCGTATGGCGTACGTCTGCCGCTGACTTATAATAAAGTGCTTGATACAGGCGCGCCTGAGCATGGCGATGTGGCCGTTTTCCGCTACCCAGAAAATCCAAGTATTTACTATATTAAGCGCGTGATTGGCTTGCCGGGCGATACCGTCAGTTATAATCAAGGGACACTTGCAATTAATGACACGCCAGTTCCTACCAAAGCGGTCAATTTTGACGCCGATGCTGAGCTGACCTCACAGCTATATCCAGCCGGCCAAGTGGCACCCGGACAGGTCTTGACTGAAGACAATGCCATACGAATGGGGCAGCAAGAAGAAAGTGAGGCAAAGTACTTTGAAGAGATTCAAGGCGACAACAAACACTTGGTTCGCTATTTAGCGGATATGAATAGCTCGCAGTACGCGCCGTTTTTACAGCAAGAATCGCCGGAAGTGGTCAGCTCTGAAGGCACAGAGTGGCGTATCAAAGTGCCAGAAGGTCATTACTTTGTAATGGGTGACAACCGCGACCGTAGTGCTGATGGACGTTTTTGGGGTTTTGTGCCCGATGATAATTTAGCGGGTAAAGCGGTCTATATTTGGATGCATAAACCGCCCGGTCTTAACTTACCAACCTTTAAGCGCAATGGTAGTATTGATTGATATTATTGCTGCGTTAAAGAGTAACGCTCGCTAAAGAATAATGCTGTGCTAAAGAATAATGTACCGATAATAGTTTGTGCTAATATGATGGTTGTTTGATAAAAACCATCATATTAAAGGTGGTTAACAAGACAGTTTTCTAAATATGGCAGTTTACCTATAGCAACTTACCCCTTGAGAGGTCTTATGGTGCAGCAGTTATCTGGTTTGTCTTCGCAGCGCGGCGCTAGTGTAACGAGTGTCGTTTTTATCATTATCGTTTTGGGCGTGGCGGCTAAATTGCTCGTCGCTATTGCACCAGCGCAAATTGGCGATTACCAATTGACAAAAACCTTAAGTGCGCAGCTTAAAGAGTCCAATGCCAATAAAGAAACGGCCAAGCAGTTTGTAGAGCGCGTGAATAAGCAGCTGTCTATTAACGCCGATTATGATACCAAAGCAGAAGAAGTGTTTACTTTTACCGATAAAAAACCAGGTCAGCTGGCTATTCATAAAAAGTATGAAACCACCAATAATTTTTTTGGTAATATCGATATCGTTAATCGCTTTGAAGGCGACATTGATGCTACTACTGCTGAATAACTTAACTATTAAAGCTTATATATCAGAACTTAAAGCGTTAAAATCAAAGTAATAAAGTACTTTGTTATTTTTAATTTTCTAACCAATTTCTAAAACACTGGTATTTCATTATATTTACCACTGAAAAAAAGGGATACACACAGACCACGCATGAAACCAACTTCGCAGTCTCCTCAGGCGGTTCCCAATCCCCATAAAAATAGCGTGTCTGATGACACGCTTATTATTAGCGCAGAATTTATTCAACGGTTAGCGATCTTGTCGCGCAAGTTGGGCTATGTGTTTAATGATTTAAGCTTGCCTAAACTGGCGCTTACCCATCGTTCCTTTGATAGTAAGAAAAACTATGAGCGCTTGGAGTTTTTGGGCGACGCTTTATTAGGGATGATCGTTGGTGAGGCCTTATATCACCGCTATCCTACGCAAAATGAAGGCCGTCTGACGCGCATGCGGGCAACTTTGGTACGGCAGGAATCGCTAGTAATTATTGCGCAAAACCTAGAGCTGTCTAATCATTTGATATTGGGCGTGGGTGAGCGAAAAGGCGGCGGGCGCAATCGTGCTTCTATCTTGGCAGATGCGGTAGAGTCATTAATAGGCGCTATTTATTTAGACAGTCAAGATATGGATATTACCCGTGCGTGCGTGCTATCGTGGTATGGTGATCTCATAGACAATGTCAGTGACCAAAAAGCGCTAAAAGACGCCAAGAGCCGTTTACAAGAATGGCTGCAATCTAAGCAGTTTGATTTGCCACATTATGAGCTGATGGAAACCCGTGGTAACGCTCCGCACCAAATCTTTGTAGTACGTTGTCAAGTTAATATAAATAATTGTCCTGATATTACCGAATCTGGTGAAAGTCGCCGTATCGCTGAGCAAAAAGCAGCAGAATTAATGATTAATCAGCTACATAAACTGCCAGGACAGCCAAAAAGACGTACCTAGTTTTTTAAAGCTCATTTTTTAAAAACCATTTTCTCTAATACTAAATTCGATGATTTTAATAAATAATTTCAAGGAATTGTTTTTTGAAATTTTCAATCTTTTTAACATGATCAATCTTATGTCGCTTTTCTTTAAACAATTAATAAGTGGCATAACTGATGACAACCTCCATAGGATTAACCCATGAGCAATCACCGTGATTTGCCATTAAATAATGAAGATAATGCCAGAGATATGACCGAAAACCCAGATATGAGTTCAAACCAAAATATGGCTGAAGAAAATGACGTTGTACAAGATGACGCGCAGAAAAACAACGTCAGATTAAACGATACCAATCTAAAAGTTAATAACACCGAAGATACGACGTTAGATAACGATGCGACGATAGAAGAGTTCTTTTCATCAAATAACAATGCCCATATCGCTGAAGATTTTAAAGCCGGTTATGTGGCCATTGTTGGTCGCCCGAATGTGGGTAAATCAACCTTGATGAACCATTTATTGGGTCAAAAACTGTCTATTACCTCGCGTAAACCGCAAACTACCCGTCACCGTATCCACGGCATTTTGTCCAATGACGAGATGCAGGCGGTGTTTGTTGATACCCCAGGTATTCATCGCAATGAAGTACGGGCTATCAATGAGCGTATGAATAAAGCTGCCGTCTCTGCATTGGTTGATGTTGATTTGGTGTTATTTGTGGTTGATTCAGATCAGTGGCGTGATGACGATTTATTAACCCTACAAAAGCTTGGCGATACCAATCTGACCGTAGTATTGGTAATTAATAAAGCCGATACGCTGAAAGATAAAGGTAGCGTGTTACCACTGATCGAAACGTTTAATGAAAGTTTTGATTTTGCTGATATCGTCCCTGTTTCTGCTTTAAAAAATCAAAACCTAGACCGTTTGCAAGAAGTGATTGCCTCGCATTTGCCAATCGCCGATCCTATCTATGATAGCGAGCAGATTACCGATCGCTCAGAGCGCTTTTTAGCCAGTGAAATTATTCGCGAAAAAATCATGCGTAGTGCAGGCGATGAAGTACCATACGATTTGACGGTACAGATTGATGGTTTTAAAGACGAAGCGGCGCATATTGACCCAAAAACTGGTCGTCCGCGTAAAGCGGTCACTTTTATCGATGCGACCATTTATGTTGAGCGTAGCGGACAAAAAGCGATTGTCATTGGTGATAAGGGTCAGCGTATCAAACAGGTCGGTATGGATGCACGTAAAGACATGGAACAGCTGTTTGATAAGAAAATTATGTTAACACTGTGGGTGAAAGTGAAACGCGGCTGGTCTGATGATGAGCGCGCTTTGACCAGTTTAGGATATT
Source organism: Psychrobacter communis (assembly GCF_014836505.1). Classification (NCBI taxonomy): domain Bacteria; kingdom Pseudomonadati; phylum Pseudomonadota; class Gammaproteobacteria; order Moraxellales; family Moraxellaceae; genus Psychrobacter; species Psychrobacter communis. The sequence goes on along the minus strand of NZ_JACSQR010000011.1, from coordinate 63,666 downwards.
AAGCACGATTAAAAAAGCATGGTGAGTAGATGTTTACCGCCATGTCTCTATATCACCACGGCTGAGGTAATAATCCATGCGTAATGAAGCGTTAATCGGTTATTTATTACATCAGCGCCCCTACCAAGAAAAGCGCGCCTTATACTATCTTTTTTCTCAGCAACATGGTGTCATCCATGGCGTTGGCAAAAAAGGCGCGCCGCTTTTTATGCCCCTGCAACTTTTTGCCAGCGGTAAACGCGATTTAAAAACATTCACGCAGATTAATATTGCGCCATTAAGTGCAATTCAAGATTCAGTAGCCCAAGTAGCCCAAAATTCTTTAGTGGTAAAAGACACTAACGTAAATCTAGTAGAGACGCCGCATCATGAAAATATCAGCGGACAACATCAGTATGCAGCCTTGTATTTAAATGAAATACTGTGGCGACTATTACCCACCGAAGATCCCATGCCAATATTATGGCAACACTACCAAAATAGCTTACAGCAGCTTAAGCAGCCTTTAACTGCGAACGAGCTGCGTTTGTGTTTGCGTCAGTTTGAAGCGTATTTGTTTAACGAATTGGGTTTTGCTTTAACTTTAAAACATGACAGTTTAGATCAAGCTATCGAGCTCGACACCTGGTACCATTTTTTACCTGATGTGGGCTTAGTGCCAATTGTGCATAATGATGATATAGCTGTTACACAAAAAATTTTTAAAGGTAATGAGATTTTATCGATGGCAGAGCAAGGTTTATCTAGCTCAAATCTCAATGCATGGTCACGTTTGCATCGGCAATTAATTGACCATTTGCTCGATTATCAGCCTTTACAAAGTCGCTTACTTTGGCAGCAGCAACAGCGCTATCAATCTTAACTTAAGCGTAAAATACCAATATTCTATAAACTATTTTTTAGTAAATTACCTAAATATGAACAAAAGGATTTTTTTATGATTAATACAACATTAAAGGCATCCAACTCAATACAAACCTCAGAAAATGCCTTAAAAAAGCCTTTATTAGGGGTAAATATCGACCATGTAGCGACCTTACGTCAAGCACGCGGTGTCAGTTATCCCAGTCCATTAGCAGCTGCTCTGGTATGTGAGCAAGCTGGAGCCGATGGTATCACCATTCATTTGCGTGAAGACCGCCGTCATATTCAAGATGCTGACGTTTATGAGATAGCTGAGCAGCTCACGACTAGAATGAACTTGGAAATAGCAGCAACAGCTGAGATGCTAGAGATTGCTCGTCAAGTTAAGCCATATTGGGTATGTCTAGTACCTGAAAAACGTGCCGAATTGACGACAGAAGGCGGACTTGACGTTGCAGGGCAGGTAGCTTGGCTGACAGATTATGTTAGTAAATTACAAGCAGTCGGTATCAAGGTTTCTTTATTTATTGATCCAGAAGATACGCAGATTGCGGCAGCGGTAAGCTGTGGAGCAGATGCGATTGAATTACACACTGGTGCTTATGCGGAAGCGGGTTTAGCCGGTAATATTGATAAAATAAACGATGAGCTTGCTCGCATTAAGCAAGCTGTGCAAACCGCGCAACATGCTGACCCCAAGCTTTTGGTTAATGCTGGTCATGGTTTGACACGTGATAATGTCCACGCTATTGCGCAAATTGATGGTATATATGAGCTAAACATCGGACATGCCCTCATTGCTGACGCCGTTTTTGTGGGATTAGAGCAAGCGGTCATTATGATGAAGTCTGCTATGCGTCAAAATGCTTAAACACTTAATGTCGTAATTTCTATTGTCCACAATCAGTAGGGTGGCTTGCATTAGGCTTATAAGTAATACCACCTCCTTGATTAAATGAAATTTGATACATGGCATGATTATATGTTGAGGTTGGACAGTACTTAATATGTCCGAAATGGCCGCGGGGTTTACCGCTATCGCCCCAGAATTTGGTGTAATGGCGATTATTTCCTACCCGTAAATATAAGGTGCTATATTTAGGTTCTAAAGCCTGTTCTTCTAGCAGGTCATCAACTCCTACGTCGAAGTTTTTATTATCATTTGCATCTAAAAATGATAATAGCTTCTCATAGCTGTCTCTATGACATGTGGCGCCGTCATTAGAAAGACAAACTAGCAAGTTTTGTCTTCTAATGTGGCTTTCAGCTTTCGCCAACTTTAGCGTATTTTTAATTTGGCTCTCAATACGTTTTGCTTCCATGCTTGCTAATTGCTCTAGAATATAGGGCGCCGCAATCATTACTATAATAGCTAACACAGCAACAGTAACAATCAGCTCTATCAAGGTAAAGCCATATTTGTTATGTGCTTGAAAACGAGTCTGCTTTCTTGACGATAATTTATATAATTCAATCATGAGAGACTGCTACCTATACAAGAGATACGGCTATATATTAATAATCGACTAACCTGAATATTGCGCCAAAACTTTAAGTATCTATTAAATTTGCGTAAGTTATATATACATTGGATATTAGCAAAAAAATGTTCGGTCATGTGAATATAAACCAAATATATGTCTACTGTCAAAGAATGTTTCAATTCGTGAATAAGGAGTTTTAACGATAGAGAAAATTAACGATTTGTATTAAAATATCTTGAAACAATAGATAGAATTGGTTTCATCATCTATTGCGACCTCACACACAAAAGATAAAGAGTGTAAAGTGTGTTAGTCGTCAGTAAGTTAAGCTGGCTAATGTGTTTTAGTTATGACATTATCGTGTAATAATGTGTAGCTGGTTAACGAAAAAAGTTGTAAACTGAATTGATAATCGCTAAGCTACTTCTTAATTGGTTTTGCTTTGTAATTTCAAATTCGTAAATGATGTCTGCTTTTGGCATCTTGAGATGCGGTTTTGCTTGACGCATTACTAAAATTATCCTTTGGAGGAAGTTCATGAAATTAAATAAAATTGCTTTGGCATTGTTTGCCATTACAGCGGCTCCACTAGCAGCAAACGCTGGTGTTACTATTAGCCCATTGTTACTTGGTTATCATTACAGTGAAGGCGCTGATGACGAGCAACGTGAGTTACTAGGAAATTATGATGGAAGTGGCGAAAACTTCTATAAAGAGAACGGTCTGTATACTGGTGCCGCATTAGGTGTAGAGCTAACTCCTTCTACGCAGTTTCAAGTAGAATACGGCGTATCTAATACTGATGCTATTAGTAGTGTTGGTGGTTCTTACGATACAGAACAAGAAATGATTTCTGGTAACTTTTTAGTTGGTTTTGAAGAGTTCAGTGGCTATACTGACAATGCATTTAAACCTTATGCATTGATTGGTGCTGGTCGCTCTAAGATTGAAATTGAAGATGATAGCGGCGAAATGGTTTCAGGTACTGTAGATACTATTGGTAACCTAGGCTTAGGTGCTATGTATCGTATCAACGATGCACTAAGCCTACGTGGTGAAGCTCGTGCGATTCATAACTTTGACAACAACTGGTGGGAAGGCATGGCTTTGGCTGGCCTAGAAGTTGTACTAGGTGGTCACTTAGCACCTACTGTTGCTGTACCGCCAATGCAAGAGCCATTAGTTGATACAGCTCCAGTAGTGGTAGTTGAGTCTGATCTTGATTCTGACGGCGATGGCGTACCTGATAGCATCGATGCATGCCCAGGCACTCCAATGAACGTAGTAGTTGATGAGCGTGGTTGCCCAGTACCAGTAGATATTACTGATGAGCTAAAAATGGAGCTACGTGTATTCTTTGATAACGACAAATCAACTATCAAAAACCAATACAAACCTGAAATCGCTAAAGTAGCAGAGAAGATGCGTGAGTATCCTAACTCTACCGCTCGCGTTGAAGGTCATGCTTCTAAAACAGGTCCTTCAGCACGTTATAACCAACGTCTATCTGAAGCCCGTGCAGTTGCAGTTAAATCTATGTTGACTAACGAATTTGGTATCGAGCCAAACCGTCTATCAACAGTTGGCTATGGTTATGACCAACCAATCGCTGATAACAACACTGAAGAAGGTCGCGCTATGAACCGTCGTGTATATGCCATCATCACTGGTGACAAAACCATGACTGTTGAACAAACTAAAGATATGGTTGTTCAGTAAATAGTTGCTACTAATTATGTGTCAACTTAATTAGTTACAAAAAAAGTCATCCATTGGGTGGCTTTTTTTTATTTATGTAGTAAGAAAAGTAAGTTATTGCATAAATTGCTTGTGCAATAATGTTATACTAGCGACCCAAACACTTTGTAAATTGACAAAGTGTACATTAGCATAGCTATCTGTACGATGGATTTATCAGCATAGGTATTTGATTTCGTTAATATTAAATTGCTGTACGTATTGTGCAATTATTTAATCCTAAGCCAATCATGTCTATCTGGTTGATGTTAACAGTTTATCCAGCGGTGCTTACTGCTACTGCATTTTTTTAAGACAAAACGAGCATTTTATATGGCGAACGATATCAAACACCTGCGTAACATTGCAATTATTGCCCACGTTGACCACGGTAAAACCACTTTGGTTGACAAGCTATTACATCAATCTGGTACTTTTGGCGATCGTGCAAACATTGCGGAACGCGCAATGGATTCAGGTGATATTGAGCAAGAACGTGGCATTACTATTTTAGCGAAAAATACGGCCATCCGCTGGACAGATGACACTGATGGTACTGAATACCGCATTAATATTGTTGACACCCCAGGTCACGCCGACTTTGGTGGCGAAGTTGAACGCGTTATGTCAATGGTTGACTGCGTATTATTGGTTGTTGACGGTGTTGATGGCCCAATGCCGCAAACCCGTTTCGTGACTCAAAAAGCATTTGAGCAAGGTCTGAAGCCGATTGTGGTTATCAATAAAATTGACCGTCCTGGTTCACGTCCTGATTGGGTAATGGATCAAATCTTTGATCTGTTTGACAATCTAGGCGCCACTGATGAGCAGTTGGATTTCCCAGTGGTTTATGCGTCAGCTTTAAACGGTATTGCCGGCTTAGAAGCCGACAACTTAGCGGATGACATGACACCCCTGTTCAAAACTATTGTTGATGTGGTACAGCCACCGCAAGTCGATGCAGATGCACCTTTCCGCATGCAAATCTCTAGTCTTGACTATAACAGCTTCGTTGGTGTTATCGGTATTGGCCGTATTCAGCGCGGTAAAGTTAAAACCAATACGCCTGTGACTGTGATTGATAAAAATGGTAAAACGCGTAATGGTCGTATCCTAAAAATTATGGGTTATCATGGCCTTGAGCGTATTGAAGTAGACGATGCTCAAGCGGGTGATATCGTTTGTATTACTGGTATTGATGCCCTAAATATTTCAGACACTATTTGTGACCCTAACCACGTTGAAGCATTGCCAGCCCTAACTGTCGATGAGCCAACGGTATCAATGAACTTCCAAGTAAACAATTCGCCGTTTGCAGGTCGTGAAGGTAAATTTGTGACGTCACGTAATATTCGTGAGCGTCTTGAGCGTGAATTGATTCACAACGTGGCACTACGTGTAGAAGATACCGAGTCTCCAGATAAATTTAAAGTATCGGGTCGTGGTGAGCTGCATTTATCAGTATTGATCGAAAACATGCGCCGCGAAGGTTTTGAGCTTGGTGTATCAGGTCCAGAAGTTATTGTTAAAGAAGTGGATGGCAAGCTACAAGAACCTTATGAAAACGTTGTTTTTGATATCGAAGACGCGCATCAAGGTCCAATTATGGAGCAAGTCGGCTTACGTAAAGGCGAGATGACCAATATGGAGCTTGATGGTAAAGGTCGTATGCGTATTGAAGCAACGATGCCTGCACGTGGTTTGATTGGCTTCCGTTCAGAGTTTTTAACCCTGACCTCGGGTACTGGTATTATGACTTCAAGCTTCTCACATTACGGTCCACAAAAGATTGGTGATGTTGGTGGTCGCTCAAACGGTGTATTGGTTTCTATGGCCAATGGTGTTTGCCTAGGTTTTGCCCTATTTAACCTACAAAAACGTGGTAAATTGTTCGCTGAGCCACAGCTTGAAGTTTATGAAGGCATGATTGTTGGTCTAAACTCTCGTAACGATGATATGGTTGTCAATCCAACGACTGCTAAACAGTTAACCAACGTCCGTGCCAGTGGTACTGATGAAGCGTTGACGCTGACGCCAGCGGTTAAGTTTACCCTTGAGCAAGCGCTTGAATTCATTCAAGATGATGAGTTAGTAGAAGTAACGCCAAAAGCCATACGTCTGCGTAAGCGTTATTTGACTGAAAATGAGCGTAAGCGTCATGGTCGCAAGAAAAACGCTTAATATCGATACGTAAATTACTTGGTAATTTATATTTTCAATATTAAAAACGTACTCAAAGCTAATGGTTCATGATTAGCTTTGACAACGAAAATTAGCAGTATAAGGTGAGCAAAATAAAGTTCACTTTATATTGCTTTTTTTTGTGCTTGGTTTTCATATATAATAAAAATGATCTAATCAATAAGTGCTATCTATAGTCAGAGCACTTTTAAGCCGCTACAGTGTTACCCGCCCTGGATGTACTCAATGTACTATCTGCGGTCGTCTGCGGTCGGTCGCCTTGTAGCGATTCTAGAATTCCTTGACTATATTTAGACGGGTTTAAAAAATCAATATCGGAAAATTTGGTTCATTATCTATATAATAATCAATTAAACTTTCAAGGAGTGACATTATGAGTATGGTATCTGAGTTTAAGGAATTTGCTTTAAAAGGTAACGTGATGGACCTAGCGGTCGGTGTCATCATTGGTGGCGCTTTTGCGACCATTACGACTTCTTTAGTTGAAGATATTATTATGCCTATAGTTGCTTTTATTGCGGGCGGCGAAATCAACTTTAAAAATATGTTTTTTATATTAGGTGATGCGCCTGAAGGTGTGGCCATGACTTATGATGCACTTAAGGCAGCAGGTGTACCAGTGTTGGCTTATGGTAGCTTTATCACAGTGTTGATTAACTTCCTAATTTTGGCGTTTATCATTTTTATGATGGTAAAAATGGTTAATAGATTACGCCGTGCAGATGAAGTAGAAGAAGCGGTTACAGAGCCGTCAGAAGAGGTGCAATTACTGCGTGAGATTAGCGCTAAGCTGAGTAATACTCACATCACAAAATAAAATCATATAATTCACTCACCAAAATCAAAAAAGGCTAACGATAAGTTAGCCTTTTTTATTAGCGATTGATAAGCTCGAAGATTTTTAATTATGGTGTTACTACTTAATTATGGTGTCACTACCACATAGTCATTGGTATTAATCAGAATTTCTGAGGGTTGATCGACGACAATACGGACCACGTTATTATCAACGACTTGCGACTTATAATAGTTGTCTTCGGCAACTGTACAGCCTAGGCAGCGTCCCATGGCATCCCAAGGTTCAACGAATAATTTCTGCTGTGCTTGGTCGGCATTACCGCCAATAAGAGAGAATGGCAGGCTAATAATGTAAGCGGCTGTACCGGCGACAGCGTTGACCAACTGTAATGGTTTGCCAACAATAGTATCAACGACCATCGTTTCATAAGAGGGGCCAAAATCCGTTTCATCAATTTCTATCGCTGCTAGAGCGGGCTGCATGCTAGCAAAAATCAAGCTTACGCTAGCTATCATGGTAAGTAGTTTATATTTAGCTGTGCGTTTCATTTTAGCTGGAGCGCTCATAATGATATCCTAAAACTCATAAAAAGTATGATTAATAGCGGCTGCTATTTCCATATGGAAATAATGCGACAACGATAGATATTAATAAGTATTCTTAATATCTTGCTTATATAAATACCTTGCACTATAAAAGACTGAACCGCCCCGGGATTGTCGGAGACCTAATATTCTGAGAGAATACGACAATGAAAACACGACATTATACTCCTGAGATTAAAGAACGCGCCGTTGCATGCTCATTGAAGCGGCAGGCGACTACCCCTCTACCTGGTCAGCGATTCAAGCCATCGCCCCTAAGATTGGCTGCACACCTGAGACCCTGCGATCCTGGCATAAAAAGCACATCGATCAAACTATTCCTGCCTCAGTACAAGCGCAAAGTGATAAAGAACGCATCAAAGAGCTTGAACGCGAGAATAAAGAACTTAAGCAAGCTAATGAAATCATCAGGAAGGCTGCGGCTTTTTTCGCCCAGGCGGAGACGGGCCGCCCACCGAAATAATGGTCGATTTCATTGATGTTAACAAGCAAGAATATGGGATCGAGCCAATCTGTAGAGTACTACCGATTGCCCCGTCAACTTATTATCGTGCTAAAGACTTAGAGGACTGCCCTGAGAAGCGCTCATTACGCAGTCAGCATGATGACTATTATCTCAGAGAGATTAAACGTATTTGGCAGGACAGTAAATGCCGTTACGGTGCGCGTAAAGTATGGCAGCAGATGAAAGCTGACGGATTAAAGGTTGCTCGGTGTACCATAGAGCGATTAATGAAGCAGTATGGTATGCAAGGCGTTTGGCGTGGTAAGGGCAAGATCACCACCAACAGCCGTGATGACCAAAAACGCGCTCATGACTTGGTCAATCGTAACTTTAATGCCCGTCAACCCAATCAGCTTTGGGTAGCTGACTTCACCTATATAAAAACAACTAGCGGCTGGGTATATACCGCTTTTATTATTGATGTATTTGCTCGCGCTATTGTGGGCTGGAAAGTATCGAATCGCATGAATACCGATATGGTTATGGCTGCGCTAAATCAGGCGATAGCAGACAGGAACAACCCTAAGGATGTCATTCATCACAGTGATCGAGGGGTTCAGTACTTATCCATTCGCTATACTGACAAAATGTGTGACTCTGGTATCATCGCTTCTGTCGGCACGACTGGTGATTCATACGATAATGCACTGGCTGAAACGGTCAATGGACTCTATAAATCTGAGGTAATTGACTATTTAAAGGAGAACTGGACTGGTATCAATGATGTTGAACTGGCAACCCTTGAATGGGTGGATTGGTTTAATAAAATACGACTGCATAGCACGATTGGTTATGTGTCACCCTTTGAGTTTGAAAAGCGGTATTATGATAATTTAATCCTGTCAGGCATGGCTGCCTGACTCAAGTAAATCACTCTCCGATATAGTCGGGGCGGTTCAGACAGTATTAGCCCTATTAAAGCAAGATGTAAGTTAATAAGCAACAAAAATGCGCAGGATATCTTTATCTGCAAAATATTTTTTAGACAAGTAGGTTTGAATAGAATTATCAAAAGCATTAAAAGATGTTTTGGTAAAATATTTCGAGTATATATCTTTAAAAATGTACAGACTTTTTAAATCTTTATTTTGGAGCTATTTAGAAAATGCATTATTTGGTAGGCTGACAGTTAGGGCAGAACACACTGGCACGCCCATTTAACTTAATATTTTCTAATAGCGTATCACAATGCGGACAGGTTTCGCCCTGTCTACCATAAACATTTAATGTTTGCTGGAAGTAGCCGGTTTGACCGCTGGCAACGGTAAAATCGCGTAATGTGGAACCACCTAGCGTGATGGCCTTTTTTAAAATGGCTTTGATATGCTCAACCAAGATAACTATTTGCTCATGAGATACTTCATTAGCTGGTGTTGCCGGATGAATACCTGATAAATAAAGGCTTTCAGTTGCATAAATATTACCAACGCCAACAACCACTTGCTGCTCCATAATTACTGATTTAATCGCGCGCTTGATAGGCTGCTTGCTATTGGTTCTGTGAGCTATGTTGTTATCCGAGGTTTGGTTTGGATTGTCCAAGCGCTGAATTAAATGATATAAGTAATCAGCGGTAAAGTCTGCTGATAATGGCTCGGGACCCAAATGATCTAAAAGCTTAGAACCGTAATCTTTAAACCATAGCACTGAGCCAAATCGCCTCGGATCATAATAATGTAGCTGTGTTTGGCTATTATCATCGCCGCTAAATGTTACCACTAAATGGTCATGTTTACGTTTATCGGTGCCATGGCTGTGTTGCTGTAAGCTACCCGACATACCAAGGTGGATCAAAAGTTGGCGCGGTGTTAAGCTATTTGGCTGAATAGAAGCGTTGGTATTAACAGAAGTGAGTGGTATAAAATTTAGGATTAAATACTTCGCTCGGCGCTCGACACTGTCCAAAGTATAATCAACCAGTTGGTTTAAATCATCGGGCATCGACCAGCGTAGCTTTGGTTGAAAAACTTTGACATCGACCACTTGTTGACCTAATAAAGGTGTCAGGCTGGTTTTGGTGGTTTCTACTTCCGGCAACTCAGGCATAGTATTTTTTATCAGACTCTATTATATATAAAGGTTATTTACAAAAATTTTCAAGTTTAAGCTATCAAACAACAGCACGGCGAGCATGCAAGATACCATGTTGCTGCTCGAGCTTGGCAAGTAACTTAGACAAATGTGCCAGCCCTGAAACTTCAACATGAAACTTTAAAAAGGCGATATTGTCATCGTTGCTTAGCGTTTCAACCTGACGAATATTAACGTTTTCTTTATCAATAATTTGGGTCAAATCACGCAGTAATCCGCGTCTGTCATAGGCTTCAACATGGATGTCTACCGGCTGATAACGACCAGCTTTAACTGTCCAAGCGGCTTCAATTTCGCGCTCAGGATCCCGTTCAATTAAGCGTAGGTATTCAGGGCAACCGCGGTTATGCACGCTGACGCCGCGCGATAAAGTAATGTAGCCTGCGATAGGTTCACCGTGGACAGGATGGCAGCAGCCCGCTAAATTAATCTCGATATTATCCAAACCATCGATACGAATTTTATAAGCGTCAAGTTTTCCCCCATTTCTTGTATCGATACTTGGGGTGAAATCTTCTTCAGGTTTTTCAGGCTCTAAATCTAACTGGCGAGAAATGTGACTGGTCAACTGATTAAGACTGATATCACCCGTGACCAAACCAACCACGATATCATCGGTATTATTGACGTTAAAATGCTGGATATAATCGTTTAAATCAATACTGTTTGGGTGCACCGACAAGCGCTCAAGCTCTTTACTGAGCATTTGGCGACCTATCTCGATATTTTTATCGCGGTCTTGCTTATTAAACCATTGACGCAGTTTTGAGCGCGCGCGGTTGGTATGAATATAACCGAGCGAGGCGACTAGCCAATCGCGGTTCGGTTCACGCGAGGCTTTGGTAATAATCTCAACTTGTTCGCCCGTTTTTAACTGGTAAGTCAGCGGCACATAGCGCTGATTGACGCGCGCCGCTTGCGCCCGATTACCGACTTGCGTGTGCACATAATAAGCGAAGTCCAGTACAGTGGCGCCTTTGGGCAGCTCAGTAATATCGCCATCACGACTAAAGATATAAATACGCTCGAGCTCATCAAAATCAACCAACTGCTCATCATCGTCGAACTCGATTTCTTCTAATTCTTCGCCAGTCAGTAATGCTGAGCGCGGCTGATTACGCGTTTCGTTATTAATCGATAAGAGCTGACGTAATGAGCTGATTCTTTGGTTAAGGTAATTGTCCTTTTTGTTTTTTAGCCCTTCTTTATAATTAACATGCGCACACATGCCAAGCTCGGCTTCAAAGTGCATTTCTTGAGTACGAATTTGCACTTCTAGCGATTTATTTTCGGCAATGACGGCGGTATGAAGCGAGCGATAACCATTTGATTTTGGATTGGTAATATAGTCGTCGAATTGCTCAGGGATATAGCGCCATAAACCGTGTACCAAGCCCAAAACGTGATAGCAGTCTGAAGGATTATTGACCAAGACCCGTAGCGCGCGAATGTCATAAAGCTGATCAAAAGATAAACCTTTGAGCTTCATTTTTCGATAAATAGAGTAGATGTGCTTAACGCGGCCTGAAACCTCGCCTTCGATACCCGCTTCCGCCAACGCTTCATTGAGCTTATCTTGGACGCGCTGAATATAAGACTCACGTTCGCTGCGTTTTTCTGATAACAGTTTGGCAATTTCTTTATAACGCTCAGGCGCCAGATAGCGAAAGGCTAAGTCTTCAAGCTCCCATTTTAATTGGGCAATGCCTAGCCTGTGTGCCAGTGGCGCATAAATGGTCATGACCTCACGCGCGACCCGATATTGTCGCTCTTCACCAGAAAAAGTCAGTTCGCGCATGGCAAAGGTACGCTCAGCCAATTTAATCAGCACCACGCGTACATCGTTGGTGACTGAGATGAGCATACTATAAATGTTGGAGAGCTGATCACGCTGATTATTGACGAAATGGTCTTCTAAGCGTTTATTGCTTTCGATGATTTCCGATAGTTTTCCCATTGCCAAGGTATCTTTAACCAAGGTTGAGATATCGGCGCCGAATTTTTTTTCAATTTCCGCGAGGCTAATAATCGATTTGCGGGCGCTACGATACAGCATCGCTGCAACCAGCGCATTTTCATCTTGATACAGGTAGGTTAGGATATCGGTCATAGCAATACCGGTGACGTAAGCGCCTGAACGCTCAGATTCGCTGGTATTCATGTGACTGCGGATAAATTCGCAAGCGCTAGCAAGATTGGGCACAGACTCTTGCCCGATACGCTTGGCAACATTATCCAGCCAAGTAGGGACGTCGATATTTATCTGATCTAAATCAATGGCTTCTAGTTCTTGTGCCGAAAGCGCATTGGCATCATCCAGCAGTTGATTATCTAAATACTCATCTTCGAGGTTGGGGTCATGGCTGTGATAAGCATACTGCGCGGAGCGATCAAAGGTGGTATGCAGTTTATGAGTGGACAGCTGATATTTGATATCGTGTGGAATTTGGGCATAGCTATTGGCAGACTGATGAGAGCGTTGGCTCGCGACCAGTTGTGCGGCCAATGTTGCGCTATCGGCTTGCGTGGTTTGTCCATCTACCAGCGGTAGCCCTTCACGAATTTTTACCATAGCCCACTCCTCTTAGCTATTCTAAATTGATTAAAAGCCCATTTACCAACCACACTTTTAGGTTTCCATAGGTAAAGTGTCAGCTATAAATCAATTCAGCCGCTAAAAAATCCATTTTTAGCAGCTATAAATGACAGACATAAATAATATATAAAGCGCTGAGTAAGGATAAAGGATACTCACGATATCTTGCTGAAGAAAGCCTAAATACATTGGCTGTTATTATCTCATTTCACAATGACAAATCAAGCAAGGCTCTGTAATGATAATGTCGCTTTCGATAACATAACGCCTGTTTAACCCTGGCATTTAAGCCACTTTATCTAAAGTAATAGGGTCAAAAAGGTTGTGCTTATTTATACCTGTCATACGTTGTTTTCATACTATAGCGTAGCGTGCGTTAAAATACGCTGCGCTAAAATATATTTTTTTAAACCTCTTGTTTTAAAATATCAGCACTACTAAAGCTGACGCTAAACTGCAACTTTCTCAAAGCGTGCGATTGATTCGACGTGACCGGTATGACAGAACATATCCATCACGCCTGCATGCGTCAAACGATAGCCTTGCTCTAACAAAGCTTTGGTGTCGCGGGCGAGGGTAGCAGGGTTACAAGAGACATAGACAATACGCTCGGCATTGAACTTTGGCAGATACTGCATAATCTCCCAAGCGCCCGAACGCGGTGGGTCAATGAGTAGCGCGTCAAAGCCTTGATTGGCCCAAGGTTTATCGGTGCAATCCTGAGTTAAATCTTGGCTATAAAATTCCGTATTAGTAATACCGTTACGGCGTGCGTTATCGGCCGCGCGGGCAGTCATGGCTTCACTGCCTTCGACACCGACCACCGCCCCAGTTTCGCCGACCAAACGCGCAAGTGGTAAGCTAAAGTTACCTAAACCACTGAATAAATCTAGCACCCGCTCGCCCGCTTTTAAGTCTAACAAATCACAAGCAAGCTTGGTCATTTGACGATTGACCGATAAATTAACTTGAGTAAAGTCGGTTGGGATAAATTCAAAGGTCAAATCATACTCAGGCAATTGATAATATAAGCGCCCAAACTGCTCAGTCATATTGTCATTGTCACTCAAGGCAATACGCTGAATGCTATCGGCGCCTTTTGATTGTAAATAGAGCTGCCAATTGCGCGCTGCGAAGAAGGTTTTTAATTTTTCAATATCCGCATCTGATAATGGTGCCAAATTACGTACAATCAGTGCAACCGGTTGATTACCATCAGGCAACTCTGGCAGCGCTTCACCCATGGCTAATTCAAGCTGAGCAATCTTGTCACGACTCTCAAGTGTGCTGATAAGCGCTTTTAGATTTTCAATCTCAAAACCAATACGTGGGTCTAAGATATGACACTCATTTAATTCCGCTAAGAAGTTACTTGAGCGCTCACGGAAACCCACCAAAGCAGTTTCTTTTTTGGCGACATAACGCACGCCGAGCCGCGCTTTGGTACGGTAACCTAAGCGATCACCAACGACGGGTGCGAGCCAATGCTCTGGTTCAACATTGGCTTGATGCATAAGCAATTCAGCGAGTACCGATTGCTTAAAGTTGATCTGACCATCAGGCTGCCAATGTTGCAAGTTACAGCCACCGCAAACACCGAAATGCGGGCAGGGCGCTACAGCGCGCTCAGGGTTTGGATTGGCAGTAATGCTCACCGCATCGCCTTCTTCAAAACTGCTACGGCTATTGGTGATTTTGACTAAGGCGCTTTCACCCGGTAATGCAAAGCTGACAAAAATCTTTTTGCCGTGTTTGTCTTCGATATGACCGTCGGCTTCACCGAAACCATTGCCATAAATAGCAACACCGCGACCATCATGTGACAAGCCATCGATGTTAAACGGTAATGGCTCAGCATCCTTTAAACGGCGACGGGTTTTTGATGAGGGCTTAGATTTTTTCTTACTTGGCGGCATAGTAATGGTCTGAGCCTCGTTAGGCTGTTGGTTGGCGTTTAGAGTGGTAGAATCTTTTGGGTCGGTGGGCTGCATAAACCTGCCTTAATAATAAAGAGTAAGCAATAAAGGATAAATAACTAAATATAAGAGTGAGACGTTAGCTGTTAAAACGTCATTTCTATGAAAGCGTTTTTATAAAAAATCTTTTATAAAGAAGTTCTTATAAAGACGCTCGTTAGATAAAAATGTCTGCTATGGCGCAGGCGCCGAGGACCAATCAGCAATAAACTCATGATGGCGAGGACTGCCATCTGCTTGGGTATAACTTGCTAAATAATCACGACTTTGCTGCTGCCATGCCTCAAAATCTGCTGAGGACAATTGCCCTGTCAATCGTAGCCAGCGCAAATAAATCAGCCAAGTATTCATCACATCAGATTCGCAATATATTGACAACGTTTGCCAATCATCATTGCTCACCAGCTCGCCAACCATACTGCCATCGACATCGGTTTTACCGGGCAAGCCATAAAGACTGGCGACGATATCCATGGCTTCGCGGCGGCTGGCACCGTATTGGCTAAATCTGTCCATCAAATCAAGATGACGGCTGTGGAAGCGATTGACGTAATTATCAAAGCGCATGTTTTTGATACGCTCGCCTTCTTCAAATAACCACGGCGCTGATAAGTCATACTGCATGGCGCGATAAATAAGCACCGGAATATCAAAGCCTGAGCCGTTCCAGCTAATCAATTGTGGCAGCTTTTCAAGGTCACTGAACGCGCGAAAAAACTTGCTCAGTATGTCTTTTTCGCTAAACTTATCGGCGGTCAAAGAAAACAGGGAAAATTTGCCGTCTTTAATATAGAGCGCAGAGATACAGACAATACGCTGCAAGGGTAAACGCATAAAATCGTGACCTGCTTCTTGGAGTCGCAGCGCCGTCAATGCGCTCAAAGCATCGGCATCGTTTAGCTCAGCCAATTGCGGATAAATACGGCGGGCAGCCTCGGTATCGGCAACCGTTTCAATATCAAAGACCAAGATAGGTTTGGACGAAAGGGCGTTTGACATAAATAATCCTGCCTATTTATAAGCTTATGGGGTGGCGTTATCCGTGCTGTCGTCAGCGTCATTCACATTATATAGGCCCGTCGATAAATAACGATCACCGCGATCGCAAACGATAAAAGCAATCACGGCATCAGGATTTGCTTTTGCGACTTCGGTAGCGGCCCATGCCGCTGCTCCTGATGACACACCAGCAAAAATACCTTCAGTTTTCGCCAATTTACGCATATAAACTTCGGCGACCCGCTGATCAACATCCATGATGTCATCAACCAAATCTGCTTCAAAAATACCAGGCATATAAGCGGCAGGCCAGCGGCGGATGCCAGCGATAGATGCTTCTTCGTCAGGTTGTAGACCGATGACTTTAATGTCAGGGTTTTGCTCTTTAAGATATTGCGCAACGCCAGTGATAGTACCTGTGGTGCCCATCGAGCTGATAAAATGGGTGATTTTACCGTCCGTTTGCGCCCACAGCTCAGGGCCGGTGGTCAAATAGTGCGCTTGTTTATTATCAGGATTGTTAAACTGATCGAGTACAATACCTTTACCATCGGCTTGCATTTGCAGCGCCATATCACGCGAAGCTTCTATGCCTTCGTCCACCTCGATAAGCGTCGCACCATAAGCGGCCATCGCATCTTTACGCTCTTGGGTCGAGTTGGTTGGCATAAATAGGGTGATTGGATAGCCACGCATCGCCGCCACCATCGCCAAAGCAATGCCCGTATTGCCGCTGGTCGCTTCAATGAGCATATCGCCAGGTTTAATATCACCGCGCTGCTCCGCTTGATAAATCATATTAAAGGCCGGACGGTCTTTTACCGAGCCAGCAGGATTATTGCCTTCGAGTTTGGCGAGCAATACCGCGCCATTGGCAATCTGCTCTTGCTCAGGCAGGCGATTCAATTTGACCAAAGGCGTCTTACCCACGCAATCGGCAAGGTCAGTGATTTGCGTAATAAAATTGGCGTTTGACTGGGCCGTAGCGGACATAAGGTATCCTTATCGATTATTAGTTTTTTAATAGGCGCTGTTTAAATAGCAGGTCAGTACTTGATGACCGTTAGAGATTGATTGTGGTCAATAAAAAGTTGCGTCATTATATCATTTTGTTTTCGCCTGCGCTTAATGCATAAATTTTTATTGAGGATAAGCAGTGTACTTATCTGCATAAACAAATAGGCATGAACAAAATACGAAAAGCTGACCCTTTAGTAATCGCCTTTGAGCAATGAAAGCGAAAGAGCAAGTGAGGCAATAAAAGTTTGCCAAGGAATGGTTAACCGCCTTCGTTAGAATCCTGCTAAGATAATCGCAAGTCATTTTTGATGGCTTATCTTTAATGTTAATGCTTAATCAATAATGAATACCTAAGCGCACCGTACAGTGTTTATCAATAATAGTATTCATCAGTAATAATATTTAGCGCCAAAATCAGTGGAGAGTAAACCCAGCATGGCTTACAAAAAACGTTTTGATACCAGTAGTGCTTATGGTCAGCTGATTATATTGGTGTTTTTACCGATTTGTTTATTGGCAGCGGTCGGTGGCATTTTGGTATTTTACGAAACCATGCGCGCCAGTAATTCAGAACAAGAGGCGTTAGCAGAGGCGGTGCTGATTCGTTATACGCCAACGATTGCGGAGTTGGTTCCTGAGTTATTAGAGCAACAGGAAGACAATAGCGATGATAAAAATAAGGCAGCGGACAACCCGCAAGCGGCGCTAGCGGCCTTAGAAGATATTCAAGATAGGCTCGGACGTATGCAGTCCGAGCAGCATGTCCAGCGTATTGCAATTATCAATCAAAATAATGAAGTGCTGGCAAGCGTCGGTTATGGCACTGAGGAAGCTTGGCCGCTGATAGAATCTGCAGAGCGTTTTTTATCGCAACAACCAACGCCCATTGGCACCGCTTACGGCAATAGCTTGGGAGAGTTTGACGGGCAGCAATTGTGGCTTATGATTGATATGGATAATGAGCCACTTTATATTGCCCGTTATCGTATCGCTATGGCGCTCGCGATTACGGGTTTATTTACGATTTTAATTTTGTTATTGAGCTTAAATATTTACTCAAAACGTTGGATTGCGCCAATTTACGAGCTGCGTTTGCAATTACAACGTACCCATGTCGACAATCTTTATCAGCCTATTCCGGTCGAATCAAATGGCGAGCTGAATTTATTGCAGCAAGATCTGGTCAGGACGTTACGCCGCCTACATGCCAGCTTCCAAGATTTAAAAGATCATGCCGAGCAGACCGAAGATGATTTGCGCTTGGCATTTGATGAGATGGAAATGCAGAATATCTCTATCCGTAATGCGCGCGATGCGGCGATTTCAACCAGCCAAGCAAAATCGGCATTTTTGGCCAATATCAGCCATGAATTACGTACACCGTTAAACAGTATTGATGGTTTTATTAATTTGCTGGCGCGGCACGGTGAGCTCAACCCTGAACAAGATTTGTACGTGCAAACCATCCGTAAATCGTCAGCGCATCTGTTGGCGCTCGTGAACGATGTCTTGGATTTCTCTAAAATTGAAGCGGGTAAATTGGTCCTTGATCGTCATGAGTTTGACCTTTATGACACCATCTATGACGTGGTCGATATGCTATCGCCGGTCGCTGCTGAAAAAGGTCTGCGCATGGCGGTATTGTTTTATAACGACGTGCCGATGCGCATCAACGGCGATGCGTTGCGCCTTAAACAAGTACTGACCAATATCGTCGGTAATGCGATTAAATTTACCGATAGTGGCGATGTGGTTGTACGCGTGAGCTTGGATGATCATCGCGACAATTATTTGATGATTAGCGTGCAAGATAGCGGTAAAGGGATTTCATTATCTGACCAAAAAATGCTCTTTCAAAGCTTTAGCCAAGGCGATCCGTCGATTACGCGGCAATACGGCGGTACCGGTTTGGGTTTGGTCATCTCCAAGCAGTTAACGCGACTGATGGGCGGCGATATTGGCTTTTATGACAATGTGCAAGAAAACATCTCTAATCAAGGAGCGACGTTTTGGTTTCGAATGCCAGCCCATGTCGATGTCTTAGAGGCAGCAACTGGGCAAACGATTGAATTGCCCGTGCTTGCGCCACTTGCCAGCGATACGGACGAGTTTAATGTGCTGGTTTGGATCAATCATATGGCATCGATACAGGTGCTCAAAGCCAGCTTACAACATTTACCGATTACCCTGACTCAAGCAAACTCTTTACCGGGCGTACTTGAATCGCTTAAAGAGCGCGGCAATTATTGGGATTGGGTCATCGTAGATGACGATACCCAAGACGATATGATGGCGCTACTCAAACAGATTCGCCTGCATTATCAAGGCAAGCTGGCGGTATTTGGCTATCAAGTTGCCGCCGACCAAGCGCTGCTCAATCGTTATCATGCCAATATTTTGTATGAGCCATTGGATAAAAGACAGCTCTATGCCATGCTTGATACGCAAAAACGCAGCGCTCCGAGTGGCGTTCAAGAGCCACGCTGGAAAGGTGTGACTGTGCTAGCTGTCGATGACCATTTGCCGAACTTACTGGTGCTTGATGCGCTGTTAAGTGAACTTGGTATCCATGTCATTACCGCTAGCAGCGGTTTTGATGCCATAGAAATCATCAGTAAACAGCAAACTAAGCATACCAAAACTGCTAAAACTGACAGTCAAAGCTTGTCGAAAAAGACCCAAATATCTAAAGCCGAAGCGCGTGATGATGCTAGTAAATCGACGGTTAACTCGTTATATCTTGACGATAGTACGACGGATGATAAAGGCAATGCGGCACATAAAAACAGTATCGATTTGATATTTATGGATATTCAAATGCCGCGTATGTCAGGCCATGAAGCGGCGCGGCAAATCCGTAATATCGAAACCCCTGATCATCACATTCCGATTATCGCCTTAACGGCTCATGGCTTAGCCGATGAGCGCGATAAGCTGATTGCGAGCGGCATCAATGATTATGTCGGTAAACCTATTAGCCAGCCACAGTTGCTACAAGTGCTGCAAAAATGGCTTGGTCGTACCGATTCAGTGCCGCCATTAACCACCATTCATAGCGATAACTTGTACAGCGCTGACTTGCACGCTGACTTACAAAGTGGGGCAAATCAAAACGCCTTGACGTCTTACGCAGATTTGACAATGCCAACCTATCCTTTAGTTAAAGATAATGACGATAATCGTATCGCTAATACAAGTGCTGATACTAAAGTGAAGAATCAGGCAAAAATCACCCGTCCTTTATCACTGAAGAAAATCCGCGATAACTATTTGCGCGACAGTCAGCCGCGTGAAGATTATAGACGCGAGACACCGCGCGAAACCCAACCACGTTACGAGAAGCCACGCTCTGAAAAGCCACGCTATGAGAATTTGCATTATCAAGGGCAGGGGCAAGCACCCTTATCTTATCTGCCTTATCAAATGCCAGAGAGTGCTAAAGATGAGCAAGCAGTAAATACTGCACACGGGCAAAGTAGTACGGACTTGGGCACAAATGCCCTTGATACCTCGGAGATTTTAAATTGGCAAGATGCGTTGACCCGCTCAGCCAATAAACCTGATTTAGCTGCCAAGCTCATCATTATGATGCTTGATACCATCAATGATGAAAAGCAAGCATTGATGCAGGCATGGGACACTCGTAACCGTAGCGCGCTGGCGCAAATTGCCCATCGTATCTTGGGCGGCAGTCGTTATACCGGCGTGCCACAGTTACGTCAAGCCAGCCAAGACTTAGAAGATAAATGCTTATTAAATATTCAACATACCACGCCCGCCCAATTTGCGATGTTAGAGCCTTATTATGAAGCGTTATTGACGGCGTTAAACAATCTACAAACCCTCGATTTATCGGCGTATCCGCAGCTTAATTATCATCGTCTAAGTGAAAATGATATGACGTGGAAAATGATTTAAAGCTGATAATCATAAAACCGCTGAGGATAAACGATACCCTAGTAGTCAGTTATTGATAATGAAGGGCGAGTGCAAGGCTGTTAATATTAAACGGATTAACAAACTCTCTAAGTGTTTTATTTATTATTAAGGATGATTATGCACGCTATTGCCACGTATCAGTATGAGACATTACAAGTCAGCGCCACTGACAATATAGTCACGGTGACCATTAATCGACCGGAAAAAAAGAACGCCATGAGCTTTAAAGTGGTGCAAGAGTTGATTGCGGTCGCAGGGCGTATCAGTAAAGATAAAGCGGTACGCGCAGTGATTCTTAATGGCGCAGAAGGCACGTTTTGTGCTGGTATCGATTTGGGCGATTTAAACCATCCTAAGAATCAAGCGTTTGCGCTATGGGAGCTGGTTAAACCTTGGCAAAGTCTCTTTCAACGCGTCTGCTTGGTTTGGCGTGATGTGCCTGTGCCAGTGATTGCGGTTTTAGAAGGCTATTGTATTGGCGCAGGCTTACAGTTGGCGCTAGCCTGCGATGTGCGTATTAGCCATCCTGAGTGTAAATTGTCTATTATGGAAGCCAAGTGGGGACTGGTACCTGACATGGGCTTAACGCAATCAGGGTTTGGCGTCGTACGCGCTGATGTCTTAAAAGAGCTGGCAATGACCGCGCGTACCTTCAATGCCGAGGAAGGCCAAGCACTTGGCTTGGTCAGCCATTGTAGTGAAACACCACTTGAGCAGGCGCAAAAGCTTGCCGCCGAGTTTGCTGAGCGCTCACCCGATGCGGTGCTGGCAAGCAAGCGCGTTATTAATGCCATGTTTGACCAACCAGCTACGACGCTATATAAAGAAAAATTTTGGCAGTTAAAAATGATGTTTGGACGCAACCGTAAACTGGCGCTTAGAAAAGCCAAGCAAGCCAGTACCGCTTTTGGCAAACGTCAATTTCGTTAAAAAATCAGCCATATTTGGCCACTGTATTTGAGTGAGATAGGTTTATTTTATTCACATCAAGCATCTATTGAATTACAAGCAGGTAGTGCAATATAGCACTATCTGTTTTTTTTATCTGTTTACGTTGCTGCTTGTTTATAGACGGTATTTTTAAAAGGCTTGGTTTACAATAAAAGTCGATTAAAATTACCCAACAAACCACGTATCAATAATAAAATAATCCTTTCTCTATCATATGGTCTCATTATGTCTGCTCCAAAACCCTCCCTGCCCAATAAACCCAATGCTGCTGACCGAGTGCGCTCTGCTGATTTGCCCGTTGCATGGATTATGATGCTTGGGCTTATCGTGGCAGTAGGGCCATTATCGATTGATATGTATCTGCCAGCATTGCCGTCGATGGCAGAGGATTTTGGCGTATCGACCGCCTTTATGGCCAACTCTGTGCCAGCCTATTTTCTTGGTTTAGTATTTGGTCAGCTATTTTATGGCCCCTTTAGTGATCGCGTCGGTCGCGTCAAACCGTTATATATGGGCATGATTTTATATGTGATTGCCTCGATTGTCTGTGCGACGACCGATAATGAATACGTATTGTTTGTCGGTCGAACCTTTCAGGCGCTCGGCGCGTGCGTGGGAGCGGTTGTGACGCGGGCGGCAATACGTGATCGCCTGACAGCCAAACAAACCGCCAAAGCTTTTTCTATTATGATATTGGTCATGGGCTTAGCGCCGATATTAGCGCCATCGCTTGGTGCTTTATTTTTAAAGTTCTTTAGTTGGCATTCTATTTTTTGGTTTTTGGCGGCTTTTGGGGCGTTAAATTTATTACTCACCAAGTTTTTCTTCTTTGAAACCTTGACTGAAGAAAACCGTAATGTGCGTCCTGCCAAAGAAGTGCTCAGTCAATATTGGGATTTATTAAAAGACCCGACCTTTAACTATCCCGCGATAGGCGGTGGATTATTAATGGGCGCGATGTTTGTCTATATCAGCTCAGCTTCTGAATTAATCATGGATACCTATGGCGTCTCGGCCACTCATTTTGGTTGGTTATTTGGAATGAATGCGGCAGGGTTCGTAGGTTTGACCCAGCTGAATCAGTGGCTGACTAATCGTTTTCGTATTTTAAGTATCCTACGTTTCGGCGCGATGATGCAAGTCATCTCAGCGGCGGCACTGTTTGTAACCGGTGTAATTTTTGGTACGGATGCATGGTTGCCGCTGGTTTTAGCCTGTATTTTCTTTTGTATTGCCGGTTTAGGTCTAACGCAGCCAAACGCCTCGGCGATTGCGCTTGCCTTTCAAAAACGCCGTGCGGGTATGGCCAGTGCTTTGCAAGGCTCATTGATGTTTTCGGTCGGTATTTTTGGTGGTTTATTATTAAACTTATTCCCTCTTAATCCTGTGTTAAAAATCGGTATTGCACTCTTTGTACTGATGAGTTTGGGGGCGTATTTAATTTGGCAGATAGACCGTGATTTGGATTTAGATACTGCGGAGTGATTGAAGGGTAGCGATGCACAATAGCGCTAGCAGTCGCTAAGCGTTATATGGTAAAATACAGCCCAGCTATTTTTATCATTCAGTATTATTCTGAACTTTCAAATCATAGCTCAATTTTTAAATCAACCCATCAAACAATGACACACACATCATGGCAAAAAATTGCTGGGTGTTTGGCGACTTGATTAATTTGCAAAAAGTTAGTGCCGTTTCAATAAACGTTAGCAAATGCGTGTCGCTAGATAGGCAGTTTTTGTGATGTGGAGGCATAACCCAACCAATAGGAATTTCACATGGCTTCAAACAATCCAACCAAAATCCAAATGCGCGACTTATTACAAGCCGGCGCTCACTTTGGTCACCAAACACGTTTTTGGAATCCAAAAATGGGTCCATACATCTTTGGCGCCCGTAACAAGATTCATATCATCAACTTAGAGCACACCGTAAAAGCGTTTAACGAAGCATTGACTTACGTAAACGGCCTAGCTGCTAAGAAAAACAAAGTATTATTCGTCGGTACTAAGCGCGCAGCAAGCGGCGTTATTCGTGAGCAAGCACAACGCGCTGGCATGCCATACGTTGACCATCGCTGGTTAGGTGGTATGTTGACTAACTGGAAGACCCTACGCCAGTCAATCAATCGCCTAAAAGAGCTTGAAAAACAATCTGAAGACGGTACTTTTGCTAAGCTGACTAAGCGTGAAGCATTAGAGCGTACTCGTGATATGGAAAAACTTGAGCGTTCATTGGGCGGTATCAAAGACATGGGCGGCCTACCTGACGCTATCTTCGTCGTAGACGTAGACCATGAAGCAATCGCTATCAAAGAAGCTAAAAATCTAGGTATCCCAGTTATCGGTATCGTTGATACCAACTCAAACCCAGATAACGTTGATTACATCATTCCAGCTAACGATGACGCTATCCGTGCTGTGACTTTGTATGTAACTTCTATTGCTGATGCGATTATCGCTGGTAAAGAATACGCACAAACTCAAGCAGGCGGTAAAGCTGACCAAGCACAAGACGCTGAGCAAGCTCCTGCCACTGAAGCGGCAGCTGACGCGAAAACTGAAGAAGCAGCGACTCCAGCAGAGTAATGGCTAAGCGATAAGGTTTAACTTTGTAAGGATGCCTTGATAGTTTAGCTATTAGCAGCCATATAAGGTTATTAATCGCATAAAGTTTATGGAAATCTATAATAGGCATGATGTAGTTTTACTCGTCATGCCTTATTATTAACGCGCCGAGCATTACTGACTTATTGCACAGAATGTCAGCGCGTTTAGATATCGTGCACTCCCTTACATAACAATACTCACCTACATCATAAAAGGTAACTCTTATGTCAGAAGTAAAAATATCTGCCAAAATGGTAAAAGAATTGCGTGACCGTACTGGTCTTGGCATGATGGAATGTAAAAAAGCGTTAGAAGAAGCAAACGGCGATGTCGAAGTTGCCATTGATAACCTACGTAAATCTGGTCAAGCGAAAGCGGCTAAAAAAGCAGGTAACATCGCAGCTGACGGCGCTATCATCATCGCTCAAGGTGACAACAAAGCATTTTTGCTAGAAGTAAACTGCCAAACTGACTTCGTTGCAAAAGATGAAAACTTCACTGCATTTGCAGAAAAAGTGGCCAATCTTGCCCTAGAAAACAATGTCACTGACGTTGCTGCTATCTCTGAATTGTCTTATAGCGATGAGCAAACCGTTGAAGAAGCACGTGTATCTTTGGTACAAAAAATCGGTGAAAACATTCAGATTCGCCGCGTTGAAGTACTAGAAGGCGCAAACATCGCTGCATACCGTCACGGCTTACGTATCGGTGTGGTCGTATCTTACGAGGGCGGCAGCGAAGAAACTGGTAAAAACCTTGCTATGCACATTGCAGCGTTCAACCCAGTTGCAGTAGATGACGAAAGCGTAGATGCTGACGTACTAGCACGCGAAAAAGACATCATCGAAGCCAAAGCGAAAGAATCTGGCAAGCCTGACAACATCGTTGAAAAAATGATCGAAGGTGGTCTGCGTAAGTACCTAGACGAAGTGACTCTACTACGTCAACCATACGTTATGGATAATGAGAAAAAAGTTGGTGACGTATTAAAATCTGAAGGCGTAAAAGTACTTGGTTTCAAACGTTTAGAAGTTGGTGAAGGCATCGAGAAGAAGCAAGAAGACTTTGCTGCTGAAGTTGCTGCCACGCAAGCGGCGAACAAGTAAGCTTTAAATCGTATAAAGCACATCGTATAGATATTAAAAAGCCCGTTATTCATTTAACGGGCTTTTTTGTGTCTGTGCATTTTAAAGGTTAATATTAACGTAGGGCTAAATAAGCAGAATTGGCATAGCTGGCGCTGTTGCCATTATTACTGGTGCCATAGCTGA
This sequence comes from Psychrobacter communis, assembly GCF_014836505.1. Lineage (NCBI taxonomy): Bacteria > Pseudomonadati > Pseudomonadota > Gammaproteobacteria > Moraxellales > Moraxellaceae > Psychrobacter > Psychrobacter communis. Next base: position 38,018 of record NZ_JACSQR010000011.1, on the reverse strand, counting down.
CGTTTTGCACGCCGCCATTGGTAGTGCTCGTAGCGTTATTGGCATTCATGGTATTACCCGCTAGCGCTGAGTCGTTCTTATATAAGCTATGATAGCGGCTCATGACGCTTTTGACATAGTTGCGCGTTTCTTTAAACGGGGGTATGCCATTGTATTTATCGACATTCCCTTCACCAGCATTATAACCTGCCACCGCAAACTCAACGTTATTATTAAAACGTTTCATCAGCCAAGCGATATATTTCGCTGAGCCTTCGATATTATCAGCAGGATTCCACGGATTACTGACATTAAAGCGGCGCGCCGTTGCCGGCATCAGCTGCATCAAGCCTTGCGCGCCAACAGGTGAGCGTGCATTGGGATTAAACGCCGATTCCGTATGCATCATGGCTTTCATAAGGCCAGGATCGATACCATGACGGGCAGCCGAGGCGCGGATATAACTGTCATAAGAGTTACGGCTGCCGCTACTACTCGCCGTGCTGCTACCGTAATCATTGCTATAGCTGCTGCCCGCATTGTAGGCGCTTGAATCTTTATAGTAGGTGGTTTTTACTTTTTTATTAAATTTATCAAAATTACCGCTAGGATTGACGTTGGTAAGCAGAACTTGGCCGCCCTTGTCTTTATAAATATACATGTTTCCCGCTTGAGCGGCGATAGGTAGGCTAGATAAAGCAATGGCAGAGAGTAAAAGGGGTGACAAGCAGCGCGTCAGTAAAGGGGCAATAGTTATCATAGGTTTATCACTTTTTATTAAGTAAGAGCAAATTGCTTTGCCTATAAGCGCGTGAGGTTGCGCATCAAAGCGGTTATCGCGTCTGTAGGATCTTATAGCGCTCAAATGAGCTACCTACAAATTCACGTCTAACAAAACCACTTGCAATAGATACAAAAAATAATAGTTGCTTACTATAACACAAAATAAGTTTTTGCCACATCTGAATGCGTGCACGCGACGTCAAAAATCCATTTATTTTGTAAAAAAGCTGAATAAAATCAAGATAGTAATAAAGCGAGGGTAGTTAAGCAGTTTATAGCAGCAAGGTTTAAGACTTTGTTTTTGTCATAAAAATGATTAATAGATAACGTTAAAAATGCTAGCAAATACAATTAATGTAGGCGAAAAAAGCCCAGAAAGTAGGATGGGCTTTAAGAGTTTTGAACAGAAGGTAAAACATTTTAAACCGATAAGGCACTGATAAAAATAGGTACCCAAACAGCGGTGACTAAGCCATTGACCGCTAAGCCAAAGGCGGCATAGCGTCCAGCAGTGTGGCTGATTTGCCACGCTTCTACAGTACCAAAAGCATGTGCCGCTAAGCCAAGCGCGAGGCCTTTGGCGCGGTCGTCATCAATACCGCGAAATAAAAAGCGCGCTAAGGTGCCACCGATTAGACCTGAAACGATAATAATTAAGTTTGCTAATGCCAACGGTGCTTTAATTAAATCGGCGACGCTCAGACCAATTGGCGTGGTCACTGAGCGGGTCGCAAATGCTAAAATGGTCTCGTGGCTGAGCGAAAATAAATAGGCCAGTGACATGGGGAGCAAGGCGCCAACCACGCTTGCCAGTGCCACAATCATGGTTAGCTTTTTAACTGGCAAACCCTTAAAGTTCATCGCCGCCAATGGCACAGCCAATAATACCGTCACATAGCCTAACAGATGGTCAAATACCGGTTTTGCCACGCTGTAATAATGATTGTAATCCCATTGCAAAATAAACAAAAACAGCAGTACTAAGACCAAAGCGGTGATAACCATCGGCAACCATGACAGCTTGCGCGCAAGGACACGGGCAATGACGTGGGCGGCTAAGGTTAATACTATTGCAGCAAGGGTTGCGCTAAACACACTATCAAAACTCATAACGTTGCCTTATTAACAGAGCTTAATGCTGTCCTTTGTGCTTGTTGGTCATATTCATATTGTCATCATGACTGCCATCTGTATTATCGCTATTATTAAGCGAGCGATTGGCAAGGATAGCCAATCCCCAAAGCGGGATAAGGGTGCTGACAATCATGGTCAGCATCACGCCCCAAAACTCATCACCTAGCGCAAATAGCAGCAAACCTGCACCGGCAGAAACGGGCAAAAAAGCAAAACCACTATCGACCAGTAAGGTGTTGCTTGCTTGGGTTAGCCAATGCGGTAGACCTTTTATCACTCGCCAAATAATTAAAATGATAAACATCGTTAACAGGCCGACGATATTGGCTGCTTTTTCAATACCCGCCCATTGGCAGACAACGACTGCTAACTCACGAACCACCACGACCATAATCAGCGTCAATATTAGCGCCATCCATAAAGGCGTGTTAGAAGTAGAGGTAGAGCTCATAAGCAATCCTAGCCAAGTCGGGTATAAAAAGGGAAATATGTTAAAAAAGAGAGTTTAACGCCAGTGTGTTAACAAAAGCATGTCAATAAAAGCATTTCAGCAAAAGCTGATTATATAGACAGTAGCCATACTAATAAAGCCTAAGCGCTAATTGCTGCTGTTAAACTGTTGTTAAATGTCTCGTATAGTGAGTGAAAAGTCATATCAATAAATCACGCACTACTGATATCAATTTTTCTTGCTTGCTGTGGCTGCGCAGACAGAGGCTACAAAAAATTGATATCAGCAATACCGTCGCGTTTTTAGGATATTTTGACTATATCATAAATGTCCATTACCCCTTATATGCTACAAATATAAAAAAGGACGCCATCATTGATAGCGTCCTTTTTAACTTCATTCCGATTAAATAACTGGCAACGAGGTTGTTTAACTTTGCGAATCAGATGCTTCTGTAGCAGAGTTTAACGCTTCAAATTCAACAAAGGCATCTTCTTCCTCTGCGGTTAAAGACGGGGCTGCATCCATACTCTCATATTTCTGCTCAAACTCTTCAAGTATCGGCATTAGTAGTGTGGCTTGCGCTAACGGCAATACATCTAACGGCTTTATATTGGCTTGCCCCAATAGCTGTTTGAGCCTATCGCTTGGCAAGCGAATGGTTAGGCGCTCATGACCATTATCGTCATAGCTTTCTTCCAAAATGACGCCAAGCTCGTACAAGGTATTTTTAAATTGACCAGCACTATACGGAAGGGTCAAATCAAAGGTGGTTAAGTTGCCCGTCAATAATTGCTGTACGGCAAGCGACAACTCTTCCATGCCTAGGTTTTGGCGCGAAGAGACATATACCCGATTTGGCTGACCTTCTTTTGCATAACCAATGTGTGCCGGCTCATCGGTCAAGTCAATTTTATTATAAACATTCAGCACGGGCACATCGTTGTCAATCTCAGCAAGGACGTTTTTTACCGCTTGAATTTGCTCGTGCATGTCTTCGCTCGATGAATCAATGACATGCAGTAGTAAGTCGGCTTCTAGCGTCTCTTCTAGTGTGGCATGAAACGACTCGACCAACTCGTGCGGCAAATGACGGACAAAACCCACGGTATCGACCAAAACCACGCGACCAACCCCTTGCCAGTCAAGACGGCGCAAGGTCGGGTCAAGGGTGGCAAATAATTGGTCGGCGGCATAAATGTTTTCATCGACCAAGCGATTAAATAGGGTAGATTTGCCAGCGTTGGTATAACCGACGAGCGAGATGGTCGGGACGTCTGATTTTTGCCGACGCGCTCGACCTTGGGCACGGGTTTGGCGTACTTTTTCCAGTTTATTTTTCAGCTGGGTGACACGCACTTGTAATAAGCGGCGATCCGTTTCCAGCTGAGTTTCACCGGGTCCACGTAGACCAATACCCCCTTTTTGGCGCTCCAAATGCGTCCAACCACGCACCAATCGTGTCGATAAATGGTTTAACTGCGCAAGCTCAACCTGTAACTTACCTTCGTAAGTACGGGCGCGCTGGGCAAAAATATCCAAAATTAAGCCGGTGCGGTCAAGCACACGGCACTGTACCAAAGCTTCGATATTACGCTCTTGCGATGGCGACAAATTGTGATTGAAAAGTACGATATCAGCGTCGTATTCGCGCACCAATTCTGCTATTTCTTGTGCTTTACCGCTACCAACGAAGTATTTGGCATCAGGACGCGCACGCGAGCCTGTAACTAACGCCAAACGGTCAGCGCCCGCTGAGTCTGCAAGTAGCTCAAATTCATTTAGATCATCGGGATCTTGAATTTGGCGGATGTCTAAATGGACGATAATGGCGCGCTCGCCACCTTCATGTCTTTCAAAATATTCCAAAGAGTATCACCTATTATTAAAGTAGATAAATCGCTATGACCGCTTCAATGAGTATCGATATAGCGTTCATATGACCCTCTATATGTGGTCTTATCATTTGATATTAAAGCGTATGTACGCAATTAGCCATGTCTTTATGTTACAGCGTTTATAGGGAGATATTTTTATATATAAAAATTTTAAGCTGAGACTATTAACAAAAGCCACTCATAATTCAGTGTACAAGTCATCACTGAGTAAATAAATTTTGTTATACTCATTGCTCTTGTTTACGAGATATAATCATACGTTTTTTAAGCAGCACTCTTTTAAGCATTAAGCTTTTTTAGCACTAAGATGTAATAAAGCATTTTTAACCCATAAGTTTTTAATCACGAGGGACACAGATGAGCCAATCTAAGTCAGGCTTTTCACTCAAACAGCAATTAGGTCGCGGCAAACAGATCGCTGGTATGACCACCACCATCGCTGGTGGATTGCGCGCCGCCCAGCGTATCGGCGCCTTTAAACAGCCACCGCGCGAAAAGCTACCGCGCTATATTCAAGCGTTTTGCCGTAAAATGGCAGGCTCGTTTGGCGTGCAGGTCGTGGCAGTCGAGCGCGTAGAGCAGCATCACGGTCTATGGGTGTCTAACCACGTATCGTGGATGGATATTCCGGTAGTGGGGACGCTAAGTCCGGCATTTTTCTTATCAAAGGCAGAAATTGGCGATTGGCCCATCTTTGGTAAGCTCGCTCATGCCGCAGGGACGGTGTTTATTGAGCGCGGTTCCGGTGATGCGGGCACAGTCGCTACCCAAATTGCCAATTTTTTAACCAAAGGTTTTTCGGTTATTTTTTTCCCAGAAGCGACCACCACCGATGGCAAAAAAATCAAACGTATCCACGGCACTTTGCTGCAAGCGGCGATAGATGCTGACGTCCCAGTACGCCCACTGGTGATTGCATATGTCAATAAAGATGGCACGTTAAGTGAGGCGCTGCCTTATTATGGCAAAATGACGATGAAAGATAGCCTAAAAAAGGTGCTTGATAGTAAAGATGTGACGGCTTTTGTCTTACCGCTTGAGCCGATAGATCCTAAAGGGTTGAATAAAAGCCAGCTGACCGATTTGTTACAAGCGCATATGCAAGAAGGTTTGGCTGAACTGCATTCGCGGGTTTTAACGAAAGCTGCTAAACCTTAAGCAAGTACAAAACTGCTTGAAAGATAACCGCTTTAATAGAAAAAGTAGTAGCAGAAAAGTAGTCATAAAAAAGGCGCCAATCTTAGTCATAAATACTAATGATTGGTGCCTTTTTCTTTGCTATGCAAATACTTGAACGTCAGCTTATTAAAAGCTAAACAATATCAATCTATGACCACGTAATGTTATGGCGACGGATTAGGGTGCTGGGTATGTACCGCTTCAATCGCTTTTAGCACATCTGCGCTCAAGGTGACATTGATACTATCGATATTCGATTGCAGCTGCTCAGTGGTGGTTGCGCCAATGATATTACTGGTGACAAACGAGCGTGAATTGACAAAAGCCAATGCCATTTGCGCCATATCCAAACCGGCATCGGCAGCGATTTTGGCGTATTGAGCAGTGGCGGCTTTTGCTTCGTCATTGGTATAACGGGCAAAGCGGTCATACATCGTCAGACGCGCGCCAGTTGGACGTTTACCGTCAAGGTATTTACCAGATAAGACCCCAAAGCCAAGCGGCGAGTAAGCGAGTAGACCGACATTTTCACGATGGGCAATCTCTGCCATGCCAACTTCATATAGGCGATTAAGCAAACTATAAGGATTTTGCACCGTGATAGGCGCGATTAAACCATTTTTGTCCGCTTCCCATAGATAACGCATCAGCCCCCAGGGGGTATCGTTTGATAAGCCATAAGCACGAATACGACCTTTTTTAATTTCATCATTTAGTGCTTGGATGGTCTCTAAAAAAGGCGTCAAATCATCCAGCGACTGCGCTGCCATCTCTTCACTATAACCGCGCTGGCTAAAAAAGTTCGCTTGCCGTTCAGGCCAATGCAACTGATAAATATCAATATAATCGGTTTGCAAACGCTCAAGATTGCCATCGATAGCACTACTGATTTGCGCAGCGGTATAACGCGTCTGACCATCGCGTAAAAAATCCATCGGTGAGATTTTGCTAGCAAGAATGACCTTGTCGCGCTGTTTGGTTTTATTAAACCACGTGCCCATAAAGCGTTCGGTATCGCCTTGCTTGTCTTTATCAGGCGGCGACGGATACATTTCGGCGGTATCCCAAAAATTCACGCCTGCACTAAGCGCCATGTCCATCTGGGCATGCGCGTCGCTTTCGCTATTCTGCTGTCCCCAGGTCATCGTCCCTAAGCAGATTTTTGAGACTTTTTCATTCAGTTGCGGCAGTGTTTGATATTGCATCTGTTTATCCCTGTTTTTATTCTCAATAAGGTTTTATTCTAAAGCCGTTTTTCATACTACATAATCTTGATACCTGTGACGCCCGGCGGGGTGACTTGGAATATTTTTACTTTAAACAGTACCGATTGACCAGCAAGCGGATGGTTAAAGTCGACTTCGACTTCGTCGTCATCGATGGCGCTAATGGTACCGGGCAGGGTGTTTTTGCCTTTATCTTCAAACTCGACCAACATACCGATTTCAGGATTGTCAGCGACTAAGGCAAATTGGGTGCGGCTAAAATGCTGAATGTTATCAGGGTTCCACTCGCCAAACGCTTGCTCAGGATCAAGGTGGGCGGTGCGTGTATCGCCAGCGCGTAGGTTCATCAGCACTTGCTCAAAACCCGGTAAAAAGCTCTCATCGCCAACCGTCAGCGTCACTGGCTCGTCGCGGTTAAAGGTTGAGTCAATCACCGTACCATTTTCTAGCGATACTTCAAAATGCAGCTTTACAAGGCTGCCGTGGGTGATGCGAATGTCTTCGTTGGGAGTGATAAATTGGGAGTCGGTCATAGTAAAAGCCACCTATTGCAAGTTATAGAATAATTAAAAATCTGTTTAAAAATAATGTCAGAAATGATAAGTCATCTCATAAAGGTTGTAAGCCTAAATAGTGTAACGCAAATAGTGTAATATATTTGATGAATCTAAGAGAGAGCGACGTATTTATGGCAAAACCGATGGCACATAAACAACAAGGCCATATCAAAAAATGGCAAGACGATAAAGGTTTTGGTTTTATCGAAACCGCGGCAGGCGAGTCGGTGTTTTTTCATGTTAGCGCGTTTAAAGCCCTGCGCCGTCCCGAAATTGGCGAGCAAGTGGTTTTTACAGTAGGGCAAGACAATCAGGGACGCCTGCAAGCAAAGGACGTGCAAGAACTCAGCTTTGTACAACAAAAAATGGCGCAAAAGAACAGCCAAATCCGGCAGTGTAATCACAAACGTAGCGCCCAAGCAGAGTTTGAAGCAGACCAAAAGAAACGCTTGTTCCTTGGTATTGGTTTTTATGGGGTTTTAATTTTATTGGCGGTCATGAATAAGCTAAGCTGGCTAGTGGTTGCTTGGTACGTGATATTAGGCGTCATTACCTATGGCATGTATGCCAAAGACAAAGCCGCTGCCCAAAGTGGCGACTGGCGTACGCCTGAGTCAACGCTGCATCTGTTGAGTACGCTTGGCGGTTGGGTCGGTGCGCTGGTCGCTCAAACCTATTTACGTCATAAGTCACAAAAGCCGGAATTTCGTATCGTTTATTATTTGACCGTCATTATTAATTTGGCAGGGTTGTTATTTATTATGGTAAACGGTGGCGACTTAACGGGATTAAAAGCATTGTTCTAAGCATGTTTTACTTTTAATCCTGCTCTAACATTTGCTTATAAATCGCTGCATCGCTGGCTGAAAAACAGCAAAAAATGACTTCACGAATTGAAAGCTCAGACGTTTCGCCTAAACTATTCTGTAGATAATCTTGCACCGTACTCACAGCAATTTGTGCTGCTTTTTCGATTGGGTAGCCATACACGCCGGTACTGATAGATGGAAAAGCAATGCTGCTTAGATTATTTTCAACTGCCAAGTCCAGTGAGTTTTGATAACAGCTGATGAGTAGCTCTGGCTCGTGACGATTGCCACCATGCCAAACAGGACCGACCGTATGAATCACATACTGGCAAGGTAGCTTAAACGCTGGACTGATTTTTGCCTCGCCAGTCTGGCAACCATTCAAGGTACGACAATACGCCAATAACTCACGTCCAGCTGCCCGATGTATTGCACCATCGACACCGCCGCCACCAAGTAAGCTTGAATTGGCCGCATTGACAATCGCATCAACATTTAAGATGGTGATATCAGCTTGTAATACTGATAAAGTAAAAGCGTGCTTATTATTTTCATTAGCAGCAGAAATTTGCTTTTGAGCAATAGGTTTTTTTTGTTGATTAGATGTTTGACTAGGAGACCTTTGATTATCAAACATGGCAGTACTCTTTTTATATTGAACTTAATATACTTTAGCGTTTTTAGCGTCACTCGACTATATCGCTTACGTTATCAATAATCTTTAATATACTATCTCTCAAAAAAGGCGCAAAAAAATAGGCTACCGATTTGATAGCCTATTTGCAAAGTCATTGTATTTATATCATTTAAGCATCACGTTTCTTTTCTAAAAACAGCATATCAATCACAATCAGCGCCACACCAATACAAATACCAATATCGGCAATATTAAAGATTGGATAATGCCAAACGTCGGCGTAATGCACGTGAATAAAATCAATCACGTGACCATGGAGCAAGCGGTCAATCAGGTTGCCAAGAGCGCCACCAAGTACCAGAGCCAAGCCAAGCGATAACAGCTTGGCTTTACGCGGTGCTTTGACCAGATAGCCGATTAAAAACAGTGACATTACGAGAGCTAATCCCGCAAAAAACCATTTTTGCCAACCTGCTTGGTCTGCTAAAAAACTAAACGCCGCGCCATAGTTATAAGCAAGCGTCCAATTTAAAAACGGCTCAATCACGGGCACAGGCTCAAGGAAATTGAGATTGGTTTCAGCCAACCATTTCGTCCACTGGTCAATGATAAGCACAGCAAGCGCCAGCAAATACCATATAAAGGCGCGACTGCCATTAGCGACCATTTTTGGCGTCTTCTTCAGACGACCTTTAGGCGTGGTTGAACTACCCGTAGTCGCATGAGCAGGCGTAGGCGAGTTATCGACCTCAACCTGCGGCTGCTTATTTTCAGGTGAGTCAGGCGTTAGGTTAGGCATAATGGCGCACCTCGCCGTCGCCTGCGACGTTGGTCACGCAGCGCGCGCATAGTTCAGGATGCGCCGCGTCTGTACCGATGTCATCACGGATGTGCCAGCAGCGTACGCATTTGGTGCCCGTCGCAGCGCTGACGTTAACCACTAAATCACCCGATGCGTCTTCATTTTCATTGTTATCGGCTTTTGCGTTGGCTTTGTTGGCTTTATCAGCAGGCGCGGCGCTCATTGGTTTTAACGTTGCGCTACTAGTAATCAGGACAAAACGTAGCTCTTCGCCAAGCTTGGCTAAGCTGTCATACATCGCACCGTCAGCATATAAATCTACGCCAGCCGAGAGGTTGGCATTGATGATTTTTTCACCGCGTGCGGTTTCGATATATTTATTGACCATATCTTTTGCTTGCATGATACGTTGCCAGTCGTCGCTACTGATGGCGCTAAGCTCAAATGCTGGGAACTCATACCATGCTTCGGTAAATACATAGCCTGCGTCAGTGCCGTTTTTACCTTGCAATACTTCCCACGCTTCTTGCGCAGTGAATGACAAGATTGGCGTAATCCAGCGAATCAAGGCATGAGCGATATGATAAATCGCCGTTTGCGCAGAGCGACGCGGCTGTCCATCAGTTTGGGTAGTGTACTGACGGTCTTTGATAATATCGAGATAAAAGCTACCCAAGTCTTGCGAGCAAAACGCGGTGATATGCTGGGTGACTTGGTGAAAGTCCATCGCATCATAAGCGCTGATGATTTGCGCTTGTACCGTTTGCGCACGCTCAATGATAAATTTATCAAGGCTGACCAGCTCATTGATATCAACGCTGTTGGTCGCAGGATTAAAGTCGTCGGTATTGGCCAGCAAGAAGCGTAAGGTATTACGGATACGGCGATACATGTCGATGGCGCCTTTAAACACCGTTTTACCCGCGCTCATCTCATAACGATAGTCGCTCGAGGCAATCCACAAACGCAGCATATCGGCGCCGGTTTTATTGATCTCGTCTTGCGGCGTGATGATGTTGCCAAGTGACTTACTCATCTTGCGACCGTTTTCATCGACGACAAAACCATGGGTCAATACTTGTTTAAATGGTGGACGCTGGTACATCGCCTCAGACGTGAGTAATGAGGTCTGGAACCAACCGCGATGCTGATCCGAACCTTCGAGATACATATCGGCAGGATTGGTCAGCTCATCGCGCTGCTCGAGGACGGCAAAATGCGTCGTTCCTGAGTCAAACCAAACGTCTAGCGTATCGGTTGCTTTATCATAGTCAGCCGCTTCCGCCCCTAAAAAGTCTTCACAGCTGGCATCAAACCAAGCTTCAACGCCGCCTGCAGCGATTTTTTGCGCAGCGACTTCCATCAGCTCAAGCGTCTTTGGATGCAACTCGCCGGTTTCTTTATGAGTGAAAAAGGTAATCGGCACGCCCCACGTACGCTGACGTGAGATACACCAATCTGGACGACCGGTCATCATCGCTTCAATGCGGTTTTGACCCCAAGCTGGCGTCCAATTAACAGAAGGAATATCAGCAAGCGCACGCTCACGTAAGCCTTTGGTTTCCATACTGATAAACCACTGCGGCGTGGCACGGAAGATAATCGGCGACTTATGACGCCAGCAATGCGGATAGCTGTGCTCAATCTTGGTATGGTTGATTAAATGGCCGTTATCATGCAGTGCTGCGATGATTTTTGGATTGGCTTTATAAATATGCTCGCCGGCAAATACCGCTGCGCTGTCTAGATAAACGCCCGTGCCACTAACTGGGTTTTCAACCGGCAAGTTATATTTCAGGCCAACGATATAATCGTCAAGACCATGCCCCGGTGCGGTATGGACGAGGCCAGTACCGCTATCCGTGGTTACGTGTTCACCTAGGATAAGCGGCACTTGACGATCCGCAATCAATGGATGCTGGGCGCGCAGGCCTTCAAGCTCACGTCCTGAAACGGTAGCTAAGATGCCATCGTTAGTCAGTTTAAACTCGCTTAATGCGCTTTCAACCAAGTCAGTGGCTAATAAGAAGTTACCTTTGGCAGTCGCGACCACGCTGTAGTCATGCTCAGGGTGTACTGAGATGGCTTGGTTTGCTGGTAACGTCCAAGGGGTCGTCGTCCAGATAATCGCGGCGATATTACCTTCAATGCCGCTTAATGCTGCAACCTTGTCGGTATCAAGCACATCAAAGCTCACATAAATAGCGTCTGAGACTTTATCTTGGTATTCCACTTCAGCTTCTGCTAGCGCAGAGCTACAATCCAAGCACCAGTTGACTGGCTTCATGCCGCGGGTGACGTGGCCGTTGTCATAAATTTTAGCAAGCGCGCGTACGATATTAGCTTCTTGATGGAAGTTCATTGTCAAATAAGGATTGTCCCAATCACCAAACACGCCCAGACGTTTAAAGTCTGCCTTTTGTAGCTCAATCTGGGTACTTGCATACTCGCGGCATAGACCACGGAATTCAGTTGCCGAGACTTTTTGACCGACTTTACCAACTTTGGCTTCGACCTTTTGCTCGATAGGCAGACCGTGACAATCCCAACCCGGCACATAAGGCGCATCAAAGCCTGACAAGGTTTTTGACTTGACGATAATGTCTTTGAGTACTTTATTGACCGCGTGACCTAAGTGAATCTGGCCATTGGCGTATGGAGGGCCGTCGTGCAAAATATATTTGGTCGCGCCCGCCCGCGCCTGACGAATTTTGCCGTACACGTCGTCTGCTTCCCAAGCCGCCAGCCAGTCTGGCTCACGTTTAGCAAGGTTGGCACGCATCGCAAAGGGCGTATCAGCAAGGTTTAGGGTGTCTTTGTAATCGTGGCTTGGGGTGTCGTTACTTTTATCAGTCATAGAAGGCGTCTTATCAATGGTGGTTAGAAATAGCGTTTAAATTTAGGCGTAAGATTAAAGATATATGGGGTCAAATCTTTGATAATCGATGCTAGTCTTTTATTTATTACTTGGAAAAAATTTGCTTAAGAAATATGGCACAAAATAAGTTGCTTATCACTTGATTGTAAATGGACACGTCCATCATAAATACTAATCAGACGATTGCAACAAAAAATATTTTTAGCAGAGTACTTAGAAAAGGGAATAGGAGTACGGCAGCTATTATATGACAAAATGGGTAGGGTAAAAAGAGCTGGCCGGTATCGTCCTATTTTTAGCCAAAAGCAATGATTGATTAGCAGTAATGCGCCATCTATTAAAGCATAGGTCTAGACCCTTTAATTGACCATTTATTAGATTTTATACCAGTGACCAAGGGTTAAAAAACTTCTGATAACCATAAACGCAATTTGAGTGACCAAAGCGGCTGAATACCGGTCAAGCCTTGCGTCATCTCGCCATTTTTCAAAACCACATAAGACGGCGTTACTTGGCCTTGCCAATCAGCAAATATTTCACCTTCTTGGTCATTAATAGTGGTAAAGCGGTAATTGTGCTCGGCAAGGTAGCTATGCAACTCTTGGTCAGAACCGGATTTAATCGCAATCGTTACCACAGGATAATTATTCGCCGCCGCAAGCTTATCTATCGTCGGCGAGGTCACCCGACAAACCGGACACCACGTTCCCCAAAAGTATACCAACGTTGGCTTATCCCGACTCATGGCTGCCAAATCAACGCTTTGACCTTGATAGTCGGTCAATTGCAATTGCGGATTGGCTGGCATGACCGGTTGGCGCCACCAGTTAATTGCCATATAAATGACCGCAAATGCTAAGCCGTATATAAGAAAGCTTTTAGCAACCGACAATAGCTTTTGCTTGGGCGTTTTTTTTGGCGTCTCAGGGGTATTTGCAATATTAAGATTAGAATCAGAGGTCATAATGGCTGCTTTTTTCGCCTTTAAATGTTAGTAGATAAAAATAAACGGCTGAATGGTCAGCCGTATTATTATAATTTTTAGATTGTTATGCTTAATGCTTGTCTTTTAATATGACCGCTTAAGGTTTTTTCGCGCGGTCTTGCAATGGGTCACCGATAAGCACGCTACCAGAGTTTTCACGGCGCTCAGCATCTGATAATTTACTCGCTGGCACTTTGGCTTTTCTTTTCCACTTCAAGCTAAACAAATCATCGCGGCGGTCAAGTAAATTATGTACCGAGCCTTCATTACGAACGTGAATAAGCTTATCTAAGTTCACGTCAGAGAAAAACACCATTTCGGTATTGGCGGTGGTTTCTGCCATAATCGCATCATGCGGGAACGCAAAGTCTGATGGCGAGAAAATAGACGACTGTGCATATTGAATATCCAAGCTCTCAACTTGCGGCAAGTTACCGACCGAACCGCAAATCATCACATAACATTCGTTTTCAATCGCTCGCGCTTGCGCACAGTGGCGTACGCGCAGGTAGCCGTTTTGGGTATCTGTCCAAAATGGGACAAACAAAATATCCATGTCATCAAGTGCCATCAAACGCGCAAGCTCTGGGAACTCAATATCATAGCAAACCAAGATACCGATACGACCAGCATCGGTGTCAAATACTTTGACCTCATCGCCACCTTCAATCACCCACGCGCTACGCTCATGCGGAGTAATGTGGATTTTGCGCTGCTCTTCGACCGTACCGTCACGGCGGCACAAATAACTGACGTTATATAAAGTATCATCATCGTCCAAAAACGGCATAGAGCCGGTAATGACGTTGACGTTATAACTGACTGCTAGATGCGAAATCTCGTTTTTAAACCATTCGGTATAACCGGCCAAAAAGCGAATCGCAACGTTTTGATCGGTCGATTCACACAGTCCCATTAAGGGCGCGTTAAAGAATTCTGGCAAACAAGCAAAGTCAGAGTTGTAGTCGGCCATGATGTCGACGAAGAACTCAACTTGTTGCAGCAGCTCTTCAGGTGACTCCACCTCACGCATTTGCCATTGAATACCGCCGATACGCACCTCAGATTTACGGGTATTTGGCTTATAATCTTGCGGCTCATAATAAATATTCGCCCATTCAAGTAGCGTGGCAAAGCCTTTTGACTGCGCATCATCTGGCAAATACGCGGTCAAAATACGTTTCACAATAAAGCCATTTGATAACTGGAACGACAGCGCTGGGTCATGAATCTCACGCGCTTCTACAGCCTCAATATATTCGCCAGGGGTCAAATCTTGATGATTATGATAATTGGGAATACGACCACCAGCTAAAATAGCGCGGAAGTTTAACTGACGGCACAGCTCTTTACGCGCATCATAAAGCCTACGCCCCAAACGATACCCACGATACTCAGGGTCGATTAATGCATCAAGCCCATAAATCGCGTCGCCATCTGGATTGTCTCTAATAATTTCTTTATGACCAATTAAATCATCATAAGTATGCGGGTTAGAGAACTTGTTATAATCGACGCGCATAGAGAGCACGATGCCAATCAGCTCATCGTGGTCAAATAGCGCAATCTGCCCTTCGGGAAAGGCATCAATCAAAGCATGAATGGTGTTTTTTGACCATGCACCGCCCAAGTTGACATAAACGCGATCCATCAAGGCTTTAAGCTGCGGGTAGTCTTTTTTCTTAATTTCAGCAATCGTTAGGTGAAAGTCGTCTAGTTTTTCAAATTTGCTCATAATGTTCCTGTCTGTCGTCTCTGTAAATCGGTCTTAATAAATCGTTATTAATGTTTTTTTGCTAAAAATCTTGCTAGAAAGGGCAGCTATAAATAAGGTTTTTATAAAAAATTGGCTATTAAAAGTCGTAAGAAAAGCACGTAAAAGGCGTTTTCGCATAGATGCAATTGCTAAAAGTAAACGCCAGCGCCCAGATTTTTCTACGACTTTTTAGACCATAATGTCGAGAAAAGCATATCAATAGGCTTATTTAAACGTTACAATCATTTATCTTTGCATTTACAATGAGTTATACGCACACATTATAAATCCTGCCTTTGTCATTATTTGTTTTAATGAGGCGATTTAGCAAGTTTACAAGGGTGGATTTTGCCACCGTCTTTTGTCTTTATTTTAAATACTTTCTGCAGGTAACTTAATTTTTAGCCCTTTATGGCACAAATGACGCTTATTATCACGCTTCTCTTTGCGCTGGTTAGGATAGCAACTCCCATAAACAATCACAGACAAGCGGCGTAATTATTTGCTAGGTTTTTGTTGCCCGATTTTATTACTAGGTCTTATCACCATATTTTATTGCTCAGTTTTCGTGAAGCACCATCTTTACTATCCGTAATATTTTTATTTTTTACACGTCATTTTAGATGGCGTATTTTTTCGGTTGCCTTCAATGGTGACCTTTTAGGATTTTTATTATGCCCCTAACTCATGCTAATGCCTTTAGCAAATTAGATGAAATAGCAGATACTGCAATGATACAGTTAGTGTATGTCAGCAGCTTGACGCTTGCTTCACGGTTAAATGCAGCAATATTTGATGAGGTAGAAGCTCATGCGCGTGATTATAACGAGCAGCACGGCATTACAGGCACGTTATGTTATGGCAATGGGCATTTTTTGCAATGTATGGAAGGTGAAAAAGCCAAAGTCGCGGCGTTGACGCAGCGCATTTTTGCCGATAAGCGCCATAAAGACGTGCAAGTGCTCGTATTACAAGTGATTACGCAGCGTAATTTTTCAGACTGGCGCATGCGTTTGCTGTTTTTGGAGCGTTGGCTTTGGTCGCCTGCCACCAAAAAACAAGCAGCGCAATTGTCACCGTATCTACCCTTTGCGCCGCACGGTTGGTCAGCTGAGCGCACCGAGCAGTTTTTGCAAATTATCAAAACCTTTGATACCCCGCCACATATCAAAGCAGCCGGCATTACCTATAACGCGCTTGGTAATATGGTGCGCCACATTGCAGCCCCGCATCAAGCTTTTTTAGTGGTGCAAGGGTTTTTAAGTGTGCTATTAATCGTTGGTTTGGTGCTGTTGTATTTATAAACCACGTTATTGCGCTAAACGATAATATAAAAATGACGCTAAAATTTGATATTTAGCGTCATTTTTTATGTCATCAAACTTATCGTGATAATAATAAATTGAAGCAATTACATATCAAAAATCTTACCACGGTTCATAATATTATTGGGGTCAAATACTTTTTTGACTGCGCGTAAGTACTCAATCTCAGTCTCGCTACGGCTATAATTCAGATACGGCTTTTTGGTCATACCGACGCCATGTTCTGCAGAGACCGAACCGCCATATTTTTGCACCGTTTCAAACACGTATTTATTGACTATTTGACATTCGCTAAAGAAATCATCCTTGCTCATATTTTCAGGCTTTAAGATATTCAGATGCAAGTTACCATCACCGATATGACCGAACCAACAGACCTCAAAGTCAGGGTAGTTGCTACTGACGATATGATCAATCTCGGCGATAAATTCAGGCACATAGCTGATAAGTACCGAGACGTCATTCTTATAAGGGGTAAATACTGAGATGGTTTCAGAGATATACTCGCGCAGCTTCCACAGCTCTTCAGCTTGCGCCAGACTCTGACTCATCACCCCATCGACGACCCAACCTTGCTCCATGCACTCCTCAAAGATAGCCATGGCTTTGTCCATGATAGGCTCATACGGCGCTTCAAATTCTAATAGCGTATAAAACTTGGTACGCGACTCAAATGGCTCTTGTACTTGACCGTGCGCCATCAGCTTATCAATGGCCACATCGTCAAAGAACTCAAACGCCGTCAAATCAATTTTCGCTTGAAAGGCAGATAGCACATTCATGACATCATTAAAGTTGTCCATGCCTAAGACCATGACGTTTAAGTCTTGTGGCTGACGCTCAAGCTTGATTTGTGCATGAGTGACTAGACCAAGCGTACCTTCGCTACCGATAAATAATTGGCGTAAATCATAACCGGTGGCGTTTTTTACCATACCGCGGTTCAATTGCAAGATATCACCTTTACCAGTAACCACAGTCAGCCCCATAATCCATTGACGGGTCATGCCATAGCGAATCACTTTAATACCACCAGCATTGGTGCCAATATTGCCACCTATTTGACTGGAACCTGCTGAAGCAAAGTCGACGGGATAGTATAAATCTTTTGATTCGGCAAACTGTTGCAGCTGCTCAGTGACCACGCCGGCTTCAATCTCAACCATACGGTCAGCAGGATAAAACTGTCCAATATGATTCATCTTATCCATACTGACGACAATCTCACCATTGGCGGCTACCGCTCCAGCAGACAGACCGGTACGACCGCCACTTGGGGTTAAAACCACGTTGTGCTCATTGGCAAGGAGGACAATCGCTTGTACTTGCTCGGTGGTCTTTGGAAAGACTATAGCGGCAGCAGCAGGCGCGAAATGTTTGGTCCAGTCTTTGCCCCAGTGCTCTAAGCTCTCGCTATCGGTTTTGATTTGGCTGGGGTCAAACTGATGGACATCAAGCAAGCTGCTTAAGATGCTTTGGACAGCAGCAGTATGGCTGGTAGTGGTTTGAGAATCATTTTGAGCGGTAGTATTGCTTTGGCTAGCTAAAGAAGTCATGGTCAAATCTCGGTAGAAACGCAAGCGCTATGCATAAAAGGGATTATTATATCGCTAAATGGATATAACCCAGCGGTGCTAACTGTGTTTATATAAATAAGTAGGTTTAGATAAGTATAAGCGAGCGCGTAGCGCAATGATAGATGGAGATGCTGTCATACGCCTATCTGTCTCGCCTAAATCATTAAAAAACAGTTTAATAAGGTTTGGTTATAAGTTTTATATACCATGATTCACTATAGCATAAAAAGTTTTCAGGCTTGATAAGCAATAATTCATCTAATCTGCTAACATCGCTGCCAAATTTTGTGTAAGATATCCAGACTGTTTTCGTTTCATCCATCAGACTTATCCCACTGATGATTTTTATAAGACAATTATAGGACAGTTCTCACATGGCGTTATCACTACAAAAAGACAAGATCCGGTTTTTATTGCTTGAAGGTCTACATGACAATGCGTTAAAAGTATTGGAAGGGGCTGGTTACCATAACATCGAGAATATCAGTCACGCCCTAGATCAAGATGAGCTGATCGAAAAGATTAAAGATGCTCACTTTATCGGTATTCGCTCGCGCACGCAGCTGACGCGTGAAGTGCTTGAGCACGCCCACAAGCTGATCGGTATTGGCTGTTTTTGTATCGGTACCAACCAAGTCGACTTGGACGCCGCTCGTGATTTGGGTATCCCTGTCTTTAACGCGCCATATTCGAACACCCGCTCGGTGGCTGAGCTGGTACTTGCCGAAGCCATCATGCTATATCGCGGTATCCCTGAAAAAAATGCCACCGTCCATCGCGGTGGTTGGGGCAAATCTGCGACCAACTCCCATGAAGTGCGTGGCAAGACTATCGGTATCGTTGGTTACGGCTCTATCGGCTCGCAATTGTCGGTATTGGCTGAAAGCTTTGGCATGAAAGTCATCTATCATGATGTCGTGACCAAATTGCCACTGGGTAACGCCGTCCAAGTTGGTAGCTTAGAAGAGCTATTATCAACCGCTGATATCGTCACCTTGCATGTGCCTGATGTACCAAGCACGCGCTATATGATGGGCGCGGCGCAGTTTGCCCATATGAAAGACGGCAGCTACTTTATCAATGCCGCTCGTGGTACTTGTGTTGAGATTGATGATTTGGCAGCAGCCCTTGAGTCAGGTAAAATCTTGGGCGCAGCGATTGATGTGTTCCCGAAAGAGCCAAAATCAGCAGATGAAGAGTTTGAGTCACCACTGCGTAAATTTGACAACGTCATCTTGACGCCGCATATCGGTGGTTCAACCCAAGAAGCGCAAGCAAATATCGGTCTTGAAGTTGCCGATAAGTTTGTTCGTTACTCTGACCAAGGTGATACCGCAACAGCCGTAAACTTCCCAGAAGTTTCTGTACCGTTTAAAGAAGGCACGCATCGTCTGCTGCATATCCACAAAAACGTCCCAGGCGTATTGTCACAGATTAACCGCCTGTTCGCCGAAGCGCATATCAATATTTTAGCGCAAAGCCTCATGACCGAAGGTGACGTTGGCTATCTAGTGATGGACGTAGATTACAACGATTCACGCGCCGCTCTAGATCAGCTAAAGGATGTTGAAGAAACCATTCGCGTACGTATCTTATTTTAATAGATTATTCATAACGCTTAAGACTGACGGTATAAAGATACGTTTAACGTCTTAAAGTAAGTTCAATGAAATAGCAGATGACCTTGGTGGTTGTCTGCTATTTTTTTATGTTGGGTATCGTTATAAGTAGTAGAGATTTGGTTTGCTTTGCTTTGCTTGATTTTGCTGCGTTAGCGACCTTCAACCACGATAGTCCTACAAAAGTCCTAATGAGTGAGCAAGTTCAAGCCAGTTAATATTAAATGAGAAAAACCACTGAACCATTTAAGACAAGACCATGCAAAATAAAATGTCGACAACAAACTTTAAAACAATGATGCGACAATTCAACAATGGCTTAAATTATGACTACCACATTTTATACGATTGGACATTCGACCCGTAGCCTTGATGAGCTGACTGAGATGCTTCAAGCAGCCGATATCGAACTGCTCATCGATGTGCGCAGCTTTCCGCGTTCTCGTACCAACCCTGTTTTTAATATCGATACTTTCCCGCAAGCGCTTAGTCAAGTTGGCATCAGTTATCAGCACTGTGCCGACCTTGGCGGGCGACGTCCGAAACAAAAGCAAGTCGATGAACAGATTAATGATCTATGGCGCGTGCAAGCTTTTCATAACTATGCGGATTATGCGTTAAGTGATACTTTTCAAGCCGCCCTCGATCAACTCATTCAACTCGGGAAAAAACAGCGTCTTACCCTTATGTGTTCTGAAGCAGTATGGTGGCGTTGCCATCGGCGTATCATTACCGATTATTTACTGCTTAGAGGCTATAGGGTAGAGCATATTATGGGCGTTGGCCGCTTAGATCCTGCTAAGCCAACACCTGGGGCTGAGCTAAATAGTCAAGACCAAGTAATTTATCCAGCGGTATAAAAAAACGGTCAAAAAAAGAGACGCTGTTGGCCTCTTTTTTTACAACTCTTTTTTTACAACTCTTATTTAACAAGCCTTATTTAATAAACCTTAACGCCGTTAAGCTTTGGCTTTATTGGCGGCTTCCGCTTGACGGCGAGCTTCAATCTTAGCCGCTTTACGCTTCTCAATCACGTCAATCACATCGCTACCGATATGCGCCTCACCACGTTTTTTAGCCAGCTGCATTTGGTGCTCGCGCTCACGAAAACGCGCTTTTTGTTCTACGGTTGCTTTATCGATACAGTGCGGGCACGACTCGCCTTTAACATAGGCAGCGCTTTGCATATCATCTTGAGTAATTGGCATACGACAAGCAAAGCATTGCTCGTAATTGCCTTTCTCTAAATTGTGATTGACCGAGACACGGTTGTCAAAGACGAAGCAATCGCCTTGCCACATGGACTCGCTGGCTGGAATTTCTTCTAAATATTTTAAGATACCGCCTTCTAAATGATACACCTCTTCAAAGCCTTGCTCGCGCATAAAGGCTGTCGATTTCTCACAGCGGATGCCGCCGGTACAGAACATAGCGACTTTTTTATGTTTCGCAGGATCTAGCTCTTTTGCCACATACTCTGGAAACTCACGGAAAGTTTCAGTATTTGGATTGACCGCGTTTTGAAAAGTACCGATTTGTACTTCGTAATCGTTACGGGTATCAATCAAAATAACGTCAGGGTCTGAGATAAGCGCATTCCATTCGCTTGGCTTTACGTAGCGACCAACCGATTGTAATGGGTCGATATTCTCCACGCCCATAGTGACGATTTCTTTTTTTAGCTTCACTTTAGTGCGATAAAAAGGCTGGGCATCGGTATACGACTCTTTAAAAGTAAAGCTGCCGATGGCTTCGATACTGCGCAAATAATCTAAGACGTTATCAATACCTTGGCGGTTACCAGAAATCGTGCCGTTAATACCTTCGCTGGCGATTAATAACGTGCCTTTGACGTCATTCTCTAGCATGGTGTTTAAGATTGGTTCACGATATTGCTCAAAATCGGCAAAGCGGGTGAACTTATAAAGGGCGGCAACCACGATATTGTTGATGACGCTATCGTATTCGGTGGCGTGGGTTGACGCTTGTACGTCAGTCGTTTGTGAGGTACTCATGTGTTTCTCCTGCTGGCTAGGTCGCAAACCTAGTGCATTGGTTTAAGTATGTAGATTAGCTATAACACTAGCGCAATTGTGGAATTGGCTAATGCGGGCGTAGTTTAACAAATTTTAAAAAGGTTTTGGAGGTTTTATCCTCCTATAATTTCATCGAAATATGACAGATCATAAAAATGGCAAATAAAAAAGCCCAGTATGATACTGAGCTTTTTTATATTTACTGTGTAAAGTCTAAATTAGAGTTTACTTACTTTGGAACCAAGTATCGGCTTTGCTACGCGCGCTAGCGATATCAGCACTTGATAAGTTCAATGCCAATTGACCGATTTTACCGCGTGCTTTATTGCGGACTTTTTCATCCAGCATGCCATCACGAGCAGCTAAGTCATACCATTTATAAGCATCGACCAGATTTTTTTGCTTTTCATCGAGCAGGGCAAGCGTATAGCTGGCACGGTTATCGCCACGCATCGCGGCTTTTTCTAACCATAGACGCGCTTGTTGCAAGTTAGGTTGAACGCCTTCACCGCGCAAGTACATGATGGCAAGATTCAACTGAGCAGGGGCAACGCCTTGCTGAGCGGCCTTGGTATACCACTGGATAGCTTGCTGGGTGTTTTGGGCGACGCCTTCACCTTTTTGCAAACGCTTGGCTAAGTAAAACTGGGCGTGGTTATTACCTTGGGCAGCGCTGGCAGACAGCTCACTGATAGGCATTAGCTCGAAACGTGAGGTATCAAGTGGCACGTTTGATATTAACTCAGCGTTGGCAAGGCCCGTACAAGAAAACAAGGCAGTAAACAACGCAGCTTTTAATAATTTCATAGCAGCTCCAAAATTAGGCAGTTAATAAGCAAAAGAAAAAGTTGCACCGCTAAAATGGTCTCGCTTGAGACAGTTAGGCGGCGATAACAATTAGGTGAAATTTTGCGCTACCTTCTTACCTAATCATTAGCAATAACATTTATATATTTAGTGGGTCTTGCCTCAAATAGAGCCGATAGACGGTTAAAAAATCCGATAAACGGTCGTATATGGGGTATGACTGACACTATTTCGCTAGCTTAACACCCAAACTTACGAAACTCAAATACTAATTACACGATTTAATGCCTACTTATACCTCGCGGTCCTCAATAAAATCATAGAGTTACTTAAGCGTAAGAATAAATTAACATTCTATTAAGGTTAACATTATTACCTTTTTACTTAAATTTTTGTTAATAATAAGCGTATAAACCTCACTATTAAGCAGGTTTTTGTTTGGTGACCCGATAAATAGCGACGTCTGCGAGCAGATTGGGCGCTTGTCTGATTAATGCGGTCATCAGTGGCTTATACCCTTTTTCAGAATCACTGACCGCAAAGCGATTAATGATATGAATATCATGCTGCGCGCACAGCTGCTCAAAATCTTTAAAGGTACACAAGTGAATATTTGGGGTGTTATACCACTCATAAGGGAGCGCTTCTGAAACTGGCATCAACCCCTTTAAGCCTAAATGCAGGCGGTTTTGCCAATGGGCAAAGTTAGGGAAGGTAATGACGGCTTCGCGGGCGACGCGTAGCATATCGAGCAGCAATATATCAGGTGCTTTTACCGCTTGCAGGGCGCGCGCCATAACCACGGTATCAAAGCTATTATCGGCAAAACGACTCAAACCATCATTGAGGTCTTGCTCGACGATGGATAAGCCTTTAGTAATGGCCTCATTGATTTTGTCTTCGTCAATCTCAAGTCCGTAACCGGTGACGCCTAGATTTTGCTGTAAATGCGCGAGCAACTCGCCATTCCCGCAGCCTAAATCCAGCACATGCGAGTGCGGCGCTATCCAACGCTCAGCCAATTGATGATCCATTCTCATGAGCGTGCTCCTTTGGCTTTCAAGCGATTAGCAATAAATGGCGCGGTCAAAAAGCCTTTAACTGCACCCATATAACGTGGAATATCGAATAAAAACGAATCATGACCGTGTGGGGCGTCGACATTGATATAGCTGACTGGTTTGCCTGTTGCCATCAGCGCATCGACAATCTCTTGTGAGCGCTCGGGCGCAAAACGCCAGTCGGTGGTAAATGACACCACCAAATACTGACACTGCGTATGAGCAAAGGCAGATTTTAGCGCGTTCAGCTCTTTTGCATTGACTACATTGACGTTATCAGCGTTGTCAGTATTATCAATAGTGGCGCTATTATTTAGCGTTTTATCAAGCTCATTCTCGGTAGAATCGGCTTTTACTGCGGCGGCGAGGGAGGTTTCTAGCTCTGCCGAGGATTGTATTGATGAGTCTGCTGCTGAAGGATAATCACGCGTCGGGTCAAAATAATCTAACGCTTTGGTCATGAGCAAGTAAGTATTGGCATCGAAGTTTTCGCTAAAGCGTTCGCCTTGATAGCGCAAATAGCTCTCAACCTGAAACTCGACATCGTAGCCATACATAAACTTGCCAGATTTTAAATCACGGCCAAATTTCGCTTTCATCGCATCATCGGTCAAGTAGGTGATATGACCGACCATGCGTGCAAGAATCAGCCCACGCCGAGGATAAGTACCCGCCTGTAAGTAACGCCCGTCTTTAAAATCAGGATCCGAGAGAATGGATTGTCGCGCGACTTCGTTAAAGGCAATGTTTTGCGCAGAAAGCTTTGGTGTACTGGCAATGACCACGCAGCGTTTTAAGCGCTCTGGATAATCGACCGACCATTGCATGGCCTGCATGCCGCCCATTGAGCCACCGACAATGGCATGCCAAACTTCAATACCCAAGCGATCTGAGAGCATGGCTTGGGTTTTCACCCAATCTTTAATGGTGACAAGGGGGAAGTCAGGGCCATAAACCTGCGCTTCACCTTCATCGCTTAGACTATCTGGATTGATGGTTGTTGGACCAGTAGAGCCAAAGCAGCTGCCGATATTATTGACGCAAACCACAAAAAACTGATTGGTATCGATGGCTTTATTAGGGCCAATCATATTGTCCCACCAGCCTGCTTTTTTATCGTCGTCACTATGGAAGCCTGCCGCATGATGGCTACCTGATAAGGCATGACAAATCAAAATGGCGTTTGATTTGTCGCTATTGAGCGTGCCATAAGTTTCAAAGATTAAATCGAATGAGGGTAGGGTGCGATTGCATTCTAAGGTCAATGGCTCAGCGAAATGAAAAGTCTGCGGCGTGACGAGGCCAACTGAGCCTACCAAATCGATAGAATCGGTCGTATTAGCAGAATGATTGGTGGAATGCTCACTGGTACTATCAGAACGTGCGCTCAAAGCTACCTCACAAAACAACAGTTACAGTTATGGATAAAAAAATGGTCATGGATAAAAAACGGTTATAAATAAAACAAACCTAGAATGGCGACAGTAATGGTCTAACTACTTTCTTATTATAAGCTTGTCTATTGTATGGCGATGCGCCTAGGAGTACAACCTTGATAGGCAGTCTTTCAAGCAAAGTATCAGTAGCTGGGGTATTAACGGTATGGCAATTCTAAATATCAAGCGTTTCGCCCTGCGTTTTCGGTGGATAAAATGCTACACTGATGATAAGTATCAGCCTTTTTATTTAACCATTATTTGGTATGTGATTGACTGTCGTCTGCTTAGTATATTTTGATAATTGCTAAGTACGGTTAATTAAGACTTAATAGTACTATTGCTAAATAAATGGCTAAAATATATGAATTTTGAAGTACCCTTTAGCTGATTAAAGCCTATAACTTTGCCATAACATAATCCAATAATAGATAATGCCCTTATGAAACCTCAATTGCCGCCCCGTATTGCCGTCTTATTAGTCAACCTAGGTACGCCAGATGAGCCGACCGCGCCCGCCGTCCGTCGTTATCTAAAACAGTTCTTGTCCGACCCGCGCGTGATTGAAATCCCTCAATTCTTATGGGCGATTATCCTAAATCTGTTTGTTCTACCAAGTCGCCCAAAACGTGTAGCAAAAGCCTATGCCAGTATTTGGGAAGGCGATTCGCCCATTCGCAAAATATTAAACAGCCAAGTTGAGCTGCTCGAGCCGCGCTTGGCAAATAGCGTGGCGCCATTTCGTGTTTCTGTACATGCAGCGATGAGCTATGGCAATCCGGGTTTGCCTGACGTGATGGATACACTAAAAAGCGAGGGCGTTGACCATTTTGTTATCTTGCCATTATTTCCGCAGTATTCGGCATCGTCTGGCGGTGCCGTCTATGATGCCTTGACCAAATGGACGCTAAAGCAACGCAACTTGCCAAACTATAGCATTGTCAAAGACTACTTTGCGCATCCGCTGTATATTCAAGCATTGGCTAACTCGATTCGCCGCTTTCAAGCCGAGCATGGCAAGCCTGAAAAGTTGATGTTTAGCTTTCACGGGATTCCGCAGCCTTATGCCGATAAAGGCGATCCGTACCCAAGACGCTGCAAATGTACCGCCGCGCAAGTGGCGCACGAACTTGGTCTACAAGATGACGAGTGGATTATCAGCTTTCAGTCACGCTTTGGTAAGCAAGAATGGGTCAAGCCGTATACCGATGTGGTATTAGAAGATTGGGGCAAATCTGGGGTGCGTTCGGTACAAGTGATTAGTCCGGCATTCTCTGCGGACTGCTTAGAAACACTGGAAGAATTGGCAATCGAGAACCGTGATAATTTCTTAAATGCAGGCGGGCAAGAGTATCATTATATTCCAGCATTAAACCTAGATGAGGCGCATATTGATTTGCTTGAAGCATTGAGTTTGCCGTTGGTTAAAGGCTGGGCTGATACACTCGATGGCTGGGTTTAATAGTTTTCTTAAATAAAAAAATACCGGACATAATGTTCGGTATTTTTTTCTAAATTATTTGCTGTTTTATTCAGGTGTAATGTCTAAAAATTATCATCATTAGAAACTTTAGCCGCATCTCTGTCTGCGATATCGACAATATCGGGATAATCTTTATCGTCTAGATTGTCTTCGACCAACACCTCATCAATCCGAGCTTCATCGATATTTTGGCGATGTATCGGTGTCAGTCCTTGGGTGGCGTCCGTACCGACTTCAGAATTATTAAATCCTGCGCTATTGTCGATGACATCATCGTCATCAAAGGTGTGCAGCATAGGATTGTTTAAATCAATCTCTTGGCTACCGTCTTCATTATCATCAATGCTGCTATCGCCTTCGATATGATCCATCTCTTCTGGTAATGGGGTTTTTGAATTGTCCATGGTTATGTCCTCATTATAGTTATAATTACGATTAAACGGGTTGTTTATAATTATCAAAATTATGCTTATCAGTTTGCCGCGTTATAATTGCAACTAATAGTAGTGAGGTGTCACAGGATGTGCAAAAAATGTAAGGATAGATAAAAAGCGGCTGCCAGTACGAGTTAAGTAGGCAGCCATAAAAAGGTTTTAGCGTTAATTATTTTTCTAAAAACTATTTTAGACAGTTAACTTAGAATAGTTAACCTAGTAATTGGCATTGCAAGGTTGGTGTTGATTTGGTTGATGTAAAAAATAATTTTCAAAATCGCCAAGTTTAAACCGCCACAAGTAAATCAAGGCAATCGCATAAACACTGGTTTCTGCAATTTCTTCGACCATTTCTCCGATGCTTTCAGGGATTAGGATGGCGTTTTCACCCATATACTCTAACAATGCCAGTGCAACTACAGTGAGATATAGGGATAGTGGTACCTTTTTTAATACAGCCCATAGATAACGCCAGCTATAGGTCAAAAAACCCACAATGAGTAGATAGACCGTTAATAGTACAGCGTCTTCCCACCAATCATAAGAATGGTTCAAAAATGAAAAATTACTGGGAATAAAGAGTTCAGGCACGTAGTTTAATTCACGACGTATCACAGCAAAAAACACTAATACGGATGCCAACCAAAAATATTGACCCAGTTTGAGCTGACTTTGTTTCATATATTGAGCACAGCGGAATATGCAGGCGAATA
Organism: Psychrobacter communis; assembly: GCF_014836505.1. Lineage (NCBI taxonomy): Bacteria > Pseudomonadati > Pseudomonadota > Gammaproteobacteria > Moraxellales > Moraxellaceae > Psychrobacter > Psychrobacter communis. The sequence goes on along the minus strand of NZ_JACSQR010000011.1, from coordinate 10,453 downwards.
ACATAATGATACCTGGTAGTTCGATGACGCTATCTGAATGTAAAATGGAACGCTCCTAGTATTAAAAACAAAAAAGTGAGCGCGAAGGCTCACTTTATATCGTAAATTACCGCGTAAAAACCAATATTTAAAGCATTAACAGGTAAAAACCAAGCGGTAAAAAAACCATCTAACGTAGACTTATTATACTGCTAAGAAAAGCTTACGGCTATTAGCATTTATAAACGCTATCGTTTAGGCTTTTCTTTTATTTCAGTCATTAATGCGCTTCGTCCCAATTGCTACCAATATCGGTTTCAACCAATAACGGTACGGCGAAGTCCACATTCCAGCCTTTTGCAACAGCCGTTGTGGTCAGGACATCCTGCATAGCGTCGGTAATCAGCTGACGAATACTATCGACCTTATCGCTATCGACTTCAAACACCAGTTCATCATGGACTTGCAGCAGCATTTTTGCGTGCTCTTTTGGCAATACTTTATCGACCGCTATCATCGCAAGCTTGATTAAATCCGCCGCTGAGCCTTGTAGTGGGGCATTAATTGCTGCACGTTCAGCGCCTTGCTTGACCATACGATTGCTATGATTGATATCAGGAGTATAAAGCTTACGGCCTAATATTGTCTCAACATAACCTTTTTCATAAGCGCTGGCACGGGTATTAATCATATAGTCTTTGACACTTGGATAACGCTCAAAGTACATATCGATATAATCTTGCGCCTCGCCGCGGCTCATCTGTAGCTGCTTAGCCAGTCCAAAGGCACTCATACCATAGAGCAGACCAAAGTTAATGGCTTTGGCATTGCGGCGCTCAGTGGCGCTGACCTCTTCAACGGCTTTGCCCAATACTTCAGCAGCCGTTGCCGTGTGAATATCTAAGCCTTCATTAAAGGCGCGGGTTAAGTTTTCATCGCCTGAAAAATGCGCCATCAGACGTAGCTCAATTTGTGAGTAATCCGCGGCTAAAATCACTCGACCTTCTGGGGCAATAAACGCTTGGCGAATCAGACGACCGGTCGCGGTACGAATAGGAATGTTTTGTAAGTTAGGATCGGTTGAAGATAAGCGTCCGGTGCTGGTCAATGCTTGATGGTAGCTGGTATGCACGCGGTCAGTCTCGCTATCTGCGACATTATCGAGTGCATCGGTATAGGTGCTTTTAAGCTTTGATAAGCCGCGATATTCAAGGACAATTTCTACCAACGGGTGGTTAATCTTTGATAATACCGCTTCGCCAGTTGAGTATTGACCTGACTTGGTTTTTTTACCGCCCGCAACGCCTAGCTTTTCAAACAGCATCTCACCGAGCTGTTTTGGTGAGCCAAGATTAAATGCTTCACCAGCGACTTCATAAGCGCGTTTTTCTAGCGCAATGATTTCTTCGTCGAAACGTTGCGATAGCTCGTTTAAGAATGGGCGCTTGATTAAAATGCCATTTGCTTCCATTTGACAAAGTATCTCAGCCGTTGGAATCTCTAACTCGTGTAGCAGCTTGGCATTGTTTTCATCTGCCGCCAGTTTTTCGCTAAATAACTCAAACAGCTGATAGGTAATGTCGGCATCTTCACAGGCATAATCACTGGCCAAATCAATGGCAGCTTGGTCAAAACTTACTTGCTTTGCGCCTTTACCAGCAACGTCTTCGAAGCTAATGGTCTGCGTATGCAAATAATGGCGCGCCAAATCATCCATACCGTGGCGAGTAGCGGCTGCGTTAATCACATAGCTGGCAAGCATGGTATCCATCGCCCAGTTATTAGGTTTGGCATGAATACTGCCTAATAGATCGATATCATAAAAGCTAAGAATATGGGCATCATATTTTAAATGTTGACCGATTTTACCAATGTTTGGATTTTCTAAGATGGGTTTTAAGCGCGTCAAAACCATATTGCGGTCAAGCTGTTTGGTAGTCAGCTCATCGCCTTCTAGACTATGAGTTAGCGGCACGTAATAAGCTTCGTGAGCTTTTACCGCAAAAGACAAGCCAACCAATTCAGCCTGACGCCAATAAACGCTGGTGGTTTCGGTATCAATGACAAAATGCGGTGCAGATTCTAATAATGTAACCAAGCTATCAAAAGCAGGTTCATCTAAAACCGTGTGCCACGCTTTATCATGAGTTTTACTGTCTTTGATATTATCGATAATACTTGATTGTAGCGATTTGGCGATTTGCGCTTGCGATTCGGCATCTGCTTGACTGTCGGCAACGCTTTGCGCCCCATTCCCATTAGCATTGGCTGGATGATTGGGATGGTCGAGTGATGCCAACTCATTTCTAAATTCAAGCTCGCTATAGAGCGCGCGTAGCTCATCGATATGAGCGCACGGGTCGGTATTGATTTTTAAATCTCGCCAATCTTGACCAATTTCTAAATCAGTGACGATGGTTGCCAATTGCGCATTAAAGGGAATGTCGTCGGCATATTCGACCAGATTTTTGCCAGCGCGTCCTTTGATATTGGCGACGTTTTTGAGCATGTTATCAATGTTGCCGTATTCGTTAAGCAAGTCTTTGGCGGTTTTTTTACCGATACCGGGTACGCCTTTGATACCATCAGAGGAGTCGCCCATCAGCGTTAAAAAGTCAATCATTTGATTAGGATTAATGCCAAATTTTTCCACTACGCCTGCGCTATCAGTGACTTTACCGGTAAAACTGTCTTCTAGTATCACGCAGTCATTAATCAGCTGCATCATATCTTTATCACCGGTCGAGATAACCACATGATGACCTTCGGCAACGGCGCGATGGGCTAGAGTGCCAATAATATCGTCTGCTTCTGCGCCTTCGATACGCAATAGTGGAATCCCTAATGCCACCACCAAACTATGAATATAAGGAATTTGCTCGGCAAGCTCCACATCCATTTTTGGTCGATTGGCTTTATATTCCTCTGACATCGCATGACGAAAAGTTGGTGACTTGGTGTCAAAGCAGACCGCCATATGGGTTGGATGATAACGGCGCATGAGTTTTAATAACGCATTTAATGTCCCACGTATGGCGTTGGTGACCAGCCCTTGAGAGTTTTGCATGGTCTTTGGCAAGGCATGATAGGTGCGAAATAAATAATAAGAACCGTCGACTAAAATAAAAGGCGGCTGCTCTTTATTGACATGGCTAGTATCCATGGTCGCTACATTTGGCATGGTGGCAAAGTTTGGTAGCGTATTGGGATTAATGGGCGAGTGCGAGTTGTGATCGTTGTCGGTCATAGAAAGTCACTTATCAAATTGGGCAGCAAGTATTGGGTAAAAACAGATATTGAATAAAGAATTGGATGAAAAGATAGCTTCATTATAACGATAAAATACCTTCTTGCCGAATGGATGGCGAACTAATAAATGGTTGGTAAAAAACTAGCAGTTAAGAACCTAAATACCAGCCAATAAAAAAGAACCCAGACCAGCTGAGTTCTTTTATCAGTTTTCTTCTGACTAATTAATATTCTTTCTAAGAGTTATTTTACTTCTGACGTCACTTCACTATCGATATTGCCATGGGTGGCTTTCGAGTATGGGCAGACTTTATTGGCTTTTTCGACCAGTTTTTGAAATTCATCGGCCGATAGTTCTGTATTTTCACCGATTACATGGATTTTTGCTGCCAATTTAAAGTCCAAACCTTCGCCTTTCATTAGATCTACTGATACTTCGGTAGTCGAGTCAAATTTTGCTTTTTCTTCGCCTTTGACCGCTGCCAGTGCGCCATCAAAACAAGCAGCATAACCCATAGCAAATAACTGCTCTGGATTGTTACCGTCTTTACCAGAACCCGGTGCGACCATGTTAATGGTCAAATCACTATCTTTTAGACTCGCATTACCAGTACGGCCGCCAGTAACGGTAGCTTGTGTAGAATACAATGTTTTCATAACACATCCTTTGTTGTTGATTTTTATAATTAAATGATCTATCTACTATGTGACCTTCCTTAAAAGGCGATTTTACATAGTAACTCCTTAGATTAGCACAGTGGGTAACGCTGAACGTATCGCGCAAGTTTAGAAATGGTAACTTGCTAAAATGTCTAACCGGAGTTTGCTAAAACCATAATAGTAGGATTTTGATATATAAATAACGATACTATTAATGTAAACTAATCACAAAAAGTATTTTACTAACATATTACAGTAACCAAAGTAGCTAAAAAGCGTCTAATCGTAAGGACATTGTTTAATGAATGCCTCGCTAAATAAATGGATTTTATTACCAAGTATCGTCTCTTTAATGGCACTTGCGCTCAGCGGCTGCGAAGAAGAGGACGTGTTTTTTGGCGTAGGCAGTAGCAATAATATAACGCTAACGAGATTTGCTGATAGCTATGACAGTAAAGCCAATGCGACTGCGATTGCGCGCATCGATGAAACCTACCGTACCGGTAATTATGAGATTAAAACCAGAAATCTTGTCAATAACTACAGCAATCAAAGTTTAAATACTTTAGACAAAACGGTACTAGCCGATAAGTTCGAAGGACGATTGGAACACAAAAATATTGAAGTCAGTGGGCGCACGGTCAAACGACCTATTTATGAAAAAAACAGCAATAACAAGTTCAATTATCAAACCACTTATAAAACCTTAGATTTATCAGATGTGAAAGCGGATAGTTATAATGCAGGCGTTACGTTAAGCGACAGTCGCGGCATTATGACGGCCTTAAATCACTATTCTAAGCTGCCAACCAATTTAGCCTTTCCAGCAGGCTCGGTTTGCTATATTCCCGTTGTCAGCAGCGAGCGCGCATTTTTAGCCTTTAACGAAAAAGACAACACAGGATACTCGTCGCTTGATAAATGGGTTGCGGCAGCCGAAGCACGTTTTAATGATGATAGAGATTATAGTACCTCAAGGTTTGGCGTTGGTATCAATAATAAGCAAAAAGCGGCGCAAGTGATGTTTTTTGAATATAAAGACCAACCGGCTTATCAGTATAACGGGGTTGAATATAGTAAAGATATTTATGAAGCGGATTATGTGGCCAAAGGTAGTAGCAATCCAAATACCAACAGCTTTCGCGGTGTGGTCGATTGCACGATTGTCAATGATGTCGCCGCTGACTTTTTAGAAAGAGAAATCAAGCGCTACTATTAACGTTTAGAAATACCTAAGGATAAAAAATATCATCACTCTCTATTTGTTCATTAGAGAGTGTTTTTTTATGCGCTAATTCTGCAAGCAAACGCTAAATCCGCTACAATACGCCCATTATTTATCCTATTTATTTAGCGTGATTTCTAAATCACACAACCGTTGAAGCCGAAATTATGAGCGTAGATCCAAAGAAATTAAGCAAAGAAGTCGCCAAACGCCGCACCTTTGCCATTATCTCGCATCCCGATGCGGGTAAGACCACCATGACCGAAAAGCTGCTGCTATGGGGGCAGGCGATTCAGGTGGTTGGTGAAGTAAAAGGCCGCAAAACTGACCGTCATGCGACATCTGATTGGATGAGTATGGAGCAGGAGCGTGGTATTTCTATCACCACCTCGGTCATGCAGTTTCCTTATAAAGACCATATGGTCAACCTGCTAGACACCCCGGGTCACGCCGACTTTAGTGAAGATACGTATCGTACTCTGACCGCGGTAGACAGTGCGCTGATGATGGTCGATGGCGCAAAAGGTGTCGAAGAGCGGACCATCAAGTTGATGGAAGTTTGCCGAATGCGTGATACGCCCATCATCTCATTTGTTAATAAACTTGACCGTCAGATTCGCGAGCCGCTTGAGCTATTAAGTGAAATCGAAGCAGTATTAAAGATTAAATGTATTCCGGTCACGTGGCCGATTGGTATGGGGCAAGATTTCGTTGGTGTTTATCATTTAACCGAAAACAAAACTTACCTATATGAAAAGGGTCATGGCGGTGAGATGACAGTCTCTGAAACGCGCGAAGGCTACGATTATCCTGATATCCGTGAGCGCTTGGGCAAGCTGATGTTTGATTCTTTTGAAGAATCGCTTGAGCTGGTACAAATGGCACTCGAAGACTTTGAAGTCGAGGCGTTTTTAAAAGGTGAGATGACGCCTGTATTGTTCGGGACGGCACTGGGTAACTTTGGCGTCAACATGGTACTTGATACCTTGATTAAATATGCACCACCGCCAAAATCGCATCCGACCAATGAGCGCGAAGTCGCCGCAACCGAAACCGAATTTAGCGGTTTTGTGTTTAAGATTCAGGCCAATATGGATCCGCGTCACCGTGACCGCATTGCTTTTTTGCGCGTGTGCTCTGGCAAGTACGAAAAAGGCATGAAAATGAAGCACGTGCGCTTGGGTAAAGACGTGCGTATTGCCGATGCTTTGACTTTCCTTGCAGGTGACCGTGAAGCGTTAGAAGAAGCCTATCCAGGTGATATCATTGGCTTACATAACCACGGAACCATTTCGATTGGCGACAGCTTTACCGAAGGCGAAGAATTAAACTTTACTGGTATTCCGCACTTTGCTCCTGAATTGTTCCGCCGTGTGGTGCTAAAAGACCCGCTTAAATCAAAAGCGTTGCAAAAAGGTTTACAGCAGTTAAGCGAAGAGGGCGCAACGCAGGTCTTTATGCCGCAGATTAATAACGATTTAATCTTAGGTGCAGTCGGTGTGCTACAGTTTGAAGTGGTCGCCCACCGTCTAAAAGAAGAATACAAAGTTCAGTGTATCTTTGAGCCGGTATCGATTGCGACCGTACGCTGGATTCATTGTGATGATGAAGTGGCGTTGGCGAAGTTTAAGAAAAAAGCCCATGACCAATTATCAATAGATGGTGGTGGCTATTTGACCTATCTTGCGCCATCTCGGGTGAACTTGCAGCTGATGCAAGACCGCTATCCTGAGATTACTTTTAGCAATACGCGCGAGCATTAAAATTAGCTTATGGATTCTTATTCTTACTTTTAAAAGACACGCTATCGTGTCTTTTTTATTACGAAAAATTTTTTTGCAGCCAAATATAAGTGCCCGCCTCAACATTAAGTACTCAAAAACACAAACAGTGCGCCTACAATACGGCGTAATAGTTACGGTAGAATATCAATAAACCTTATTTGTACGTGAAAGAGTCTATATGAAATCTACAACTGACATTCATAACAATAACTCAAAATTTACTCAACCATTCCCATCTCAGCGCAGCGTGGGACGTTTGGTTACGTTGCTAAGTAGTGGTTTATTACTTGGGGCGTTAAGCCTATCAGCGCAGGCGAGTAGCTTGATTAGTCATAGCAAATATTTAGAATATGAATTGCCGAAAAAAATACAGGAAAAATGTACAGCGCGTGATAATTGTCCAGATATTGAAGTGAAGTACCTTAAGACCAATCATGCTTGGATAAATAAGCTTGCCAATGCGCGTATTGATAATTTAGTGGTAAATAGTAAGCCAACGGAGTCCGCGCCCATCACCAAGCAAAGTAGCCCAGCCGAGGTCAAAGCTGCCATCGACGGTTTTGTTAGCGCGCAGTTTGCTGATTTACCCAAAGACAGCATTTTCGTCTATAGCTTAATGGTGACGCCTGAATATTTGGGTCATGTGAATGATTTTGAGCTGTTTGAAATAAACTCTTATGTCTTCACTGGTGGCGCTCATGGCATGCCATATAGCGAGTATCTGATATTTGATCAACAAAGCAAAAAACAAATCCAATTAACAGATATGCTGCAGCCTAACAAGAAATCAAAATTTAAAGCTTTAGCTTATGATGCTTATAAAGACTGGGTAAAAACGGTGGATAAAGATACTGCAAGCTATGAGAAAAACTGGCCATTTACCTTAAGTGAGAACGTAACCTTGACTGATAAAGGGATTGATATTCGTTATCAGCATTATTCTATCGGCCCCTACGCATACGGAATGCCTGTACTGAGTATTCCTTACAACAAGCTTGGCGGTATTATAAAACCTCGCTTTATAGCTAAATAATATCAACAATAATTTTATCCAGGATGAAGGTAATTGTATAAGAACAGGCGTTTATAGAAAGTTGTTAGCTAAAAATAGCCATTGAATATTTTATAAAAATAAGGAGTGATAACATGACAAACCATACAGAAAATGCCCATACACCTGTGACGACAGAGGATGCAACTTGGCAACTTAATGCCCTAACCGAAGCACTAGGCGATCTGACCTTGAGCGTCAGTGACAGCCTGTCTGTTGGGCGCGGTAGCGATAATGACGTGGTGCTCGGTAGCAAGCAAGTGTCGCGCAATCACGCGGTCTTGAGCGTGTTAAATGGGGAGCTATACGTTAAGGACTTAGAGTCATCGAACGGCACTTTTATCAATGAGCAGCGGATTGAGGGCAATAAATCTCAGCGCCTTGATGCCAATGATACGCTAGGCTTTGCAAGTTTTGACTTTCAGGTAAGTGCGCCCGTTGCTGCGACCTTAGATAATGAACAAGCTGCTCCAGCTGTGTCGGATGAGCCAGTATTAAGCACGAACGCTGCTACGTCTACTGAATCGATACCAGCCGCGGCCGAATCTGCCGTTGTAGCGCCAGTCGTTAGCGAAGCAGCAGATAAAAAGCCAACAATTGAAGAAACTAGTATTCAAGAACCCATCGTTAAAGAAACTGTTGCTGCAGAGCCTGTAATTAACGAGCCTATAATCAACGAACCTATTGCCAAAGAGCCAGTCATCAAGGAAACTGGAATCGATGAGGTATTGTCAGTAGCTGATAATAATGAACCGTCAACTTCAACTAGCACACCAGTTGTCGATAAACCAGCACCGAGTGCGATTCGTCAGGCTCAATATGACAGCGATGCTGCAGCGCATGATAAGACCACGACGACCACCTTGCAAGAAGAAGCGGATCCTGACGTCCTACGCGCTAAGCAAGCCGCTACCGCCCAGTTTTCGGGCACGGCCAATTTGGGTCAGCCGCGCGACCTTGGTACATCAGGTAATAATGCCATGGATCAAGCGCTTAATAATCCTGCCAATGCGGGACAAGCCGAGAAAAAACCGAGTGGTGGCTGGTTTATCTGGGTATTTATTGCTATTTTAATCATTGGCCTCGCGCTATGGTTGTTTAATAAAGGCAGCATGTAAGAGTTCTATCTTTATAAACTAAACGGCATTCTCAAAGAAATAAAGCAGTTGCTCGCTTATAAAAATGATGAATTTCATAAAAAACTATGCAATTTTTATAAAGCCATGCAATAAAAGCGGGCAGTTTATGCTTTAAATGATGTCTCATCAATTTAGCTTTAAAAATAGCGGTAAATTTAAGTTAGAAAAAATAGCAATACAATCAAGTGTTTGACAGCTTTTATGAAAATAAAGCTAAAAAAACTGAAAAAGGGCTTGCGTCTAGCAAAATATTTGATAGAATAGCCACCACTTTGAGAGAACAAGCCGACTTAGCTCAGTTGGTAGAGCAACTGACTTGTAATCAGTAGGTCGCCAGTTCGATCCCGGCAGTCGGCACCATCTCTTTCAAAGTCGCTTTTTATGAATTTACTTTCAATTGAAGTGATTTGTATCAAGCAATCTAGGTGGGATTGGGGAGCGGTCAAACCCAACAGACTGTAAATCTGTCGCGAAAGCTTCGAAGGTTCGAATCCTTCTCCCACCACCATATTTGTTCTAAGTTTGTCCTAGCGCCAAGCATACTCCTTATATTGAATGGCTTACTATTAAAGTCAAATAATATAAGAGTAAATGCGGGTGTGGTATAATGGTAACACCTTAGCCTTCCAAGCTAATGACGCGGGTTCGATTCCCGCCACCCGCTCCATATATGCACCATCGCAGCAACTATCAAACATCACGACAGTCGGTTATTAGCTGTATCGTGATATTTTTTTTAGTACAACCCATGGGTTGGCTACTGTAGTTTTTAAAAGCATGCTCATATAGCTCAGCGGTAGAGCACTCCCTTGGTAAGGGAGAGGTCTTGAGTTCAATTCTCAATATGAGCTCCATTTATTGTTCAAGCCTTGTCTATATGCTTTACTATTTTGATAAAGCATCATCTTCAGACAAGACAATGTATTTTACAAAATATTGTAGCAATATCGAATTATAAAATATTGAAAATTATAAATAGAGTGTGGCAGTTACTCATTTAAAGGTGACACTAAGGTGTTGCCTTTTAGTGCTGTCAGTAGGTTTATAAATCTAATTTTTAGCAATATCTATAAAAAGCTGTTTTGTCAATGCGCGCTAGCAACTAGCACAATATGCAAGCGATTGAAAAACAAGTATAATGCCCATATATAAACATGTGATTAAGCTAGTAAGCATCTTGAATACATTCATTTTAGTAGCTAAACCATAGCGTCAACGGTTTGATGGTTATTACGCATCATGAGCCGTCAAACAGCTATTTACCGATCTTTGATTGTTAAAGATTCATCAATAAAGAGGAAATACCCATGGCAAAGGCCAAGTTTGAACGCAGCAAGCCACACGTCAACGTCGGTACCATCGGACA
>NZ_JACSQR010000010.1:0-84859 GCF_014836505.1 Psychrobacter communis | reverse complement strand
AGAGCACCAATAACGTTGGTTCGCTTTTTACCTTGCCAGTTGTAGCTATCGATACAAGGTGTACCTATCGGTGCATAGCCATGAGAGCGAATGGTCTCGTGCTCAAAGCCGCTTTCGTCCATATATACAATGGGGTAGCCTTGCTGGTTAAAGTGCTCAAGCTTATTCTGATACGCCGCTCTTTTGATCGGACAGGCTTTTGGATGTTCTAAAGTCTTTTTTTTGACTGATGCCTAGGCGCTTTAGGGTATGATGAATGCCTGTTTTACTACAGTTTAAACGACGTGCTCGCTCGTACTGATAATCATCAGGATGTTCTTTGACATCATTGAGTAGCACGTCATCTGGTATTTTATAGGGTTTGGTTTGCCTGGTTGTTTTACTATGAACACGTCTCTTCCAGTTTTGTATGGTGGTTGGGCTGAGGTTATAGAATTTAGCTGCCTCGGCAAAGGTCATACCCTCGTCTAAGCTTTTTAGTACTTGTTTGCGGAAATCTAGTGAGTAAGTCATGGTCTTTATAATAACAATTGAATTTGTTAATTATTTTATAACATTTTTAAGTAGGATTGACTATAGTTGCTTAAAAGCAAATTAGTGTTTATTCTCCTATTGTTTTGAACAGATCACTTGAGGTAAAAAATGAAAAAAATAGCAGTTCTATCTTTATTGAGCTTAAGTCTGCTGGGTTGCGGTAGCGATGAAGCTAGACCAGGAGTGCCACCTAGTTTACCTGAACCATCTGAACCATCTGAACCATCTGAACCATCTGAACCATCTGAAGAAGCTTATGAATTGTTATCAGGTATTTATACAGGTCGCACTAGTGAAGGGGAAATTGCAGAAGGCTTAATAGACGACAACAAGAGACTATGGGTCATTTATTCTGACAACCCAAATATTTACCCTGATGGAGATGTTTTAGGATTTATCACTAGCAAGACAGGTGTACCTGATACCGCTGGTGAATTTGATGTAAGCGGCAAGAACTACTCATATGAAAGCAGACGTGCTCTCGATATCACTATCACTGGGAATTATAAAAAACCTAACACTCTGAGCGGAAAGGTATTTGATTTGCCTATAAACGCTACAACGTATGATCTAAAGTACGATGAGGCTCTCTCTAATCGAGAACAAAATTTATTGAGTATTACTAATAAGTCTTTCACTGGTATCGCATATATCAGTGGTGATGACGAGGCAGGTAGCTTAACGGTTAAAATTGGCACCAAGGGTAATTTTACTGGTAAAGATACGTATGGTTGTACAATGAAAGGTAAATTCACATTATCATCTCAATTAAATAGATATTTTGATAGTACTGTTACATTTGGTGAATATCCTTGCTATGCTCCGAACGAAACTTTAAAGGGTGTAGCTTTACTGGATAAGGATGGGGAGTTAATTGTGATAGGTACAGACGATAGTAGAAACAAAGGTATCTTTTTTAGTAGTGCTGAATAGTATAACTTACAACTAAAAAATGCATCTTTACTATTAAATAATCAATCACATAGCGTGTGCAATTCAGGGTATAATAGCTATCGTTTAAAGCAGCGATTATTATAAAAACATTTGAGTATTCATTAGTTTTATGGTATAAATGTCGGCTTTAAAATTTTCTGAATTGGTTTGCCTGTTATTTGCCTTTAGATGACAGTAATATCAGCTCAACCTTCATAATAGTTTTGTTTGGTGCAAAGCTGCCGCTTGCTGTGTCCATGCCGCAAAAACGTGCAACTTGCCCAGACTGGTATGAGAATCCCTCATACCTCATAGATTAGGAGTTCGCCATGTCTAGAGTTTGCCAAGTGACTGGAAAGCGCCCTATGGTGGGTAATAATGTTTCGCACGCAAACAACAAAACCCGTCGTCGCTTTCTACCAAACCTTCATAACCATCGTTTTTGGGTAGAGTCTGAAAACCGTTTTGTACGTCTACGTGTGTCTACCAAAGGTATGCGCATCATTGACAAACTTGGTATCGACAAAGTGTTAGCGGATCTACGCGCACAAGGTCAAAAAGTATAAGTTAAGATAAGCAGCTTGAGTGGTCGATAATTTTCACCTTCCAAGCTGCTTTTTGGCTACGCTCTTCGTAGCAACTGACCTTTTTGCACTCGTACCTATCGTTTGAAGACCCCTCATTTACAGGAAAGCTATCATGAGAGATAAAATTAAATTAGTATCAACCGCTGGTACTGGGTATTACTACACCACTACCAAAAACAAGCGCACTATGCCTGGTAAAATGGAAATCAAAAAGTTTGATCCAAAAGTACGCCAGCACGTCATCTTTAAAGAAGCAAAAATCAAATAATTTATCACTAAATTATTTGAACAAAAAAAGGGTTTATCAATAGATAAACCCTTTTTTTATTGCCAGTTTTTGACCCACCAACCATTTCAACCATACACTATTTTAACCAGCTACTATATTTCGTTCTTACAGATTTAGAAGCTATAAATTTAGAAGACATCAGCCTGTTTAGCCTTAGCTATAGTGAGTGGGTTCTTTGTCATAGACATGGGCATGCCACTGGCTCATCTGTTTTTGCATAATGACCTGAATCGCGGCATGAATCATGTGCTGACCAATCGCTTGGGTATCGCTGCCTAGTATTTCTTTCAGCTTATCAGAAAAATCGATGGTCATCAGCGGTGCTTCTTCTTCCTCGGCATCACGTAACAGCAATTTGCCATCCGCTGCTTCAACCAACTCAAGCGTGGTTTCTTTAGCAAATCCAGCGAACTGATCGCGACTATCGTTATCTACTTCTATTTCATTATCAATATCGTATGGCATCTATTTTTTCCTTATTATCCCGCTTTATGTCTGTAAAAAGGCGCTGACTTCGTTTATAAAATCTTAGTTTTACAGATATTCGGGCAAAACTATCTTACTTATACAATGGACGCTTTGCGCCGACAATTCAAGGCCTGACGCGTAAGTCTTTTGCATAAATGCTCTTTAATACTACTTATCAAGCTTATGAACGAGCTAAATCGCTATTAACGCCAATAGCGCAATTTTGCCAAGGTAAATAAGAAAGCAACAAACATACCCAGATAATAGGTCAGCTTAAGCTCAAGCGTAGGGTCACGGTATTTAAATGGTAAGGCAACGGTGGCGGTAGCGGTCGGTATTATCAGCAGCATAAGTAGCCAATTTTCAAAGACATGTAGCCAGCCTTGCAGTCCGGTACCATGGCGCAGGTAGGATAAGCCTAAGAGTAAACAGGCGATAATCAGTAAAATAAACAAACCGTTTGGAAGCTCTTTTGGGAAAATGATATCGGTGATTTTCTTAGAGGAAGTAGCCATACTAGCAAGTGTCCAGTCGCATCATAAAGCGCGACTTATTAAAAAGTAGAAATCGATGAATGCTATAAAGACAAAGTTTTAAAAGATAACCATGTTAAAGCGCTAACATCAGCCAATTATTAACTATAAGTGCCCATTAACCAAAGCATGGCTATACAAGAGGTTAAATAGCCCAAGCTAATAGCATTCCAGCTTGCGATATGCAAACCTTTGAGCTTATTTAAAACGCGCGAACCAAGCCAAAAAAATAGCGGAATACCAATCATAAAGGCTGGCACTATCACCGCCGCGTGTCGGAGCACTTCTCCGACATCATCGCCAATCAGCAGGCGAAAACCATAACCAGCGAGGCTAAGCACCAAGGCAAAAGCCGCCATACCAATAGTGAGACCCTTAGGTACTAAGCTTGGGGCTTGTTTTTCTTTTATAGGCTCAGGCGATACTGACGAGTTAATGGGCTTTTGCGTGTTCATATTTCACCTTTATATGGCTTATCGAGTCCATCGTTATAACCTTAACACTCATACTAATAGTTATAAATGGGGATTAATAACCATTTGCCAAGGCTAATTCGGCGCGCATAGCGTCGATGGCAGATTTATAATCTTCTTGATTAAAAATAGCGGAACCGGCGACGAACATATCAGCGCCTGCTTCGGCAATCGCGCGAATATTGCTGGCTTTGATGCCGCCATCTACTTCTAGTCTAATATCGCGACCACTGGTAATAATACGTTGACGGACTTGGCGAACTTTATCTAAGGTACCCTCAATAAACGATTGACCACCATATCCAGGGTTAACGCTCATCAGTAAGATTTGGTCAACCTTGTCCATCACATAATCTAAATAATGCAGTGGCGTTGCGGGGTTTAATACCAAACCGCATTCAGCACCGCCATCTTTAATCAGCTGCAAAGAGCGGTCAATATGGGCGCTGGCTTCTGGGTGGAAGGTGATAATACTTGCACCCGCCTCTAAAAACTGCTCGATCATACTATCGACTGGCGATACCATAAGATGGACATCAATCGGCGCCTCGATACCATAGTCACGCAGCGCCTGACATATCATGCTACCAAAGGTTAGGTTAGGCACATAGTGATTGTCCATCACATCAAAATGGATGACATCAGCGCCCGCCTCCAATACCTTTTCAACCTCTTCACCAAGTCTGGCAAAGTCAGCTGATAAAATAGAAGGCGCGATAAGATAAGGTTTGGCTGGGCTAGTCATAGTTGAGCTACCTATTTGGGTTGGTATAAACGTTTAATAAACAAGTTTTTAATCACTGGGATTGGTATTTAGATACTACATTTAGATGATTCTTTTAGATAAAGCGTTTTAAAGAAAGTGTTAGCGCGGTTTATATTGGGTTTTACAATATGCGCGACCGACATCAAACGGACGCTTTGCTTGGTGCTTAGTGGCACGACTGGTGACGCGCTGACGCCATAGGCGAAAAGACGATGGTTTTAGTTGTTGGCGCATCAGCTTAATGACTGCAGTCTCGTTTAGACCGTAGCTGTGCTCTATCGCCTCAAACGGTGTTCGGTCTTCCCACGCCATCTCTATCACCCGCGATAATTGCACGGCATCAAGCGCATGAATAGCAGCTGTATTAACTGGCTTTGCTTTGCGAGTTTCTGATTTGACGTTATCTTTTTGAACCATATTAGCTTGCTGCTTATTTTTTAAAGCCGCCCTCATATCAGCCATATCCGCTTGCATCGCTGCCAGTGATAATTGAGCCGTCTGCTGTCGGTTAGCTAGATTTGTCTTTGATGGCGCTGTTAGCTTATTCATCATAAAACTTACCTTTAAAAAAGTTTTGCCTATTGGCAAGCACGCTCTATTTTGTACTAATCTATTTTATAACAATAAAGGCGCTTGGTTAAATAATCAGCGTAACCGTCTGTCAAGTTATATGACAGACCATACGCTCAGCTATTAGACGGCTATTATTCGTAGACAGATATTATTGGACAGGCTTAGCTCATTTGCGCCATACGCCAGTGGTGTTCGATATGGTCATTAATCACTGTTTGGATAAAATAATAGCTATGGTCATGACCGGCCTGATAACGTAATGTCAATGGCTGCTTGGCCTTGTCACACGCTGCTTGTAGTTTAGGCGTTTGCAGCTGACCTTCTGCCAAGAAATTATCAGCCGCGCCTTGGTCAACCAAGATACTGGCGTACTGCTGACCAACTTCTACAATCATCTGTGAGGCGTCAGCTTGCGCCCATAGCGACTTATCATCGCCGAAGTACTCTGTATAAGCGGCCTGCCCCCATGCCGACTCACTGGCAGCACAAACAGGCGATAAGGCGGAGACACTGACAAACTTACTTGGGAACTTAAAGCCCAATAGTAACGCCCCATGACCGCCCATCGAGTGGCCTGTGATGCCGATACTATCAATCGGAAACTCTGAGCGCAGTAAATCGTATAATTCATCAACGATATAGCTTTGCATATTAAAATGTTCTGCCCACGGTGCCTGCGTCGCATCGACATAGTAGCTTGCGCCTTGCCCGACAAAATAACGCTCATCGTTTGCGACATCGTGCGCGTCATGACTTCTAGGAGAAGTATCAGGCGCAATAAATATCATGCCAAGCTCGCTACATTTTTGTTGAAAATGCGCTTTATGGGTGACGTTATCGGCATTACAGGTCAAACCCGAGAGATATAAAACAGCCGGACAACGGCGCCCAGCCAGCGCTTCATCTGGCAGATAAATACTAAAGGTCATCGGCGTTTTGGTCGCGGTGGACTCATGACAATAATAATGCTGCTCGCCATCGAAGCAGCGATTGACGCTGATTTGCTCAATCTTTGAGTTGGTAGACAAACTGTGTTTATAAGAATTATTCATAAGTGACATCCTTTTTATCCAAGATGAAATAAGCGCTAAGTGACAACTGCCCATCCTTACTATTAGCAAGCAAACTGTTAACGACAAGTAATTAAGTAAAGTCAGTTAAAGACAGTCACTCACTCAAGTAGCATTTTAAAAATTCAAAAAGCGCGCCTTAGTAGCGACATAAATCTCATTTATCAGCAGGCCTTAGTCACTTTCAGGCAGATTAACGATTGCGTTTGCCGTATCAGGAGCTTGAGTAACCTTAACAGAATTCGGCTGATTAGTCATATTGGCGAGCGCTGGACGGGTTTTAGTAAACAACACTTGCTCAAATGCTGGCAGCGCGGTTTCCATTAAGCTACCAATGACCATCTGCGGCTCTGATGGCTCAAAACCCATATAGAGCTCACGTTCTTGCACGCGGTAAGCGGCATCTTTAAACGCATCAGAAAAACTGGTGTTTTCGCGCAAACTCTCCGCAAAGAAAGCCTGTCCAAAGTAAGTCATCTCAGCACTATTGGTGCAGCCAAATGACATTTTATCAGCGGCGGAGGCGGTAATAATTACCGTTGTTGGTGATGCCAATTCATCGATAAATGAGCCTGAATAGCACGCCGACACCACAATCACTCGCCAGCGGATACCGGACGCATCTAACGCTTCACGCAGCCACGTGGCATCTAAATTATCCATCGCTAATGGTGGATTTGCCAGTTGAATAACATTCTCATCACCATGTGACGATAGGGTAAGAAATAATACATCTTCATCAGCATTCATTTGCTGACCGATGGTTTTTAACCCGCGCAAAATACTGGTTTTTGTCGCAATTGGCTCATCTAGCCACGTATAGTTATTATTAATCAATGCCAGCGAATGGCCACTGGTACCAAAGCGCACGTCAAACAATTCACGCACTTTATTAATCTCAGAACGAAAGACGTTTTGTTCTGAGAATCCTGCCACGCCCATAAAATACCAGTCGCTTTTACCGGGTATACTCGGGTCGATACGGTCTAAAGCTTGCTGCAATAATCGCGGCTGCTCGTACAAAGCCGCTTCTTCTAGTACTGGCTCAACAGGAATTTGCTTAAATATCGGCTGGTCGGCGACGTTGCGCTGCCAAATGGTCAATAATGCCACTGCCCCTACTAAGACGATGATTCTCTCCCACCAAGAAATGCGCAGGCGACGGAAAAATATCCATAATAAAGCGAGTGTCTGCCATAAAAACAGCACTAAAAATAAAATAGGTAAAAAAGAATAACTCCAACTTGGCAACCACCCATAGCTGCCAAAAAACTGTACCAGGCTTTGCAGTAACGCTGATAGCGTATCAGCAACCAGCCATAAAATGACAGGCACAAAAACCAGCGCTTGGTTACCAGCGCGGCGAGCTAAAATAATACCGCCGAGCAAAATAATCATCGGCCAAATTAAATAGCTGACCAATCCTTGCTCATTAAAGACGCTACCATTTGCGGCGGCTAACCACGAGAATAGGACATTACTACCCAGTGCCAATATGGCGAATACCGCAAACTGGATAAAGGTGGGTTTTACCCAAGAGAACGCCCGCGTCGACCCGACCAGCATCCACAAGGTGGCAATAATATTGGCCGCGAAATTGAGCGAGAAGCGCTGAAGCGATACGGTTTTTAATGACGCAAGTGACAAAGACTTAGACCTCTAGCCAGTCGAGAGAAATAACGCCAATTTATTATTATTTGACGATAAAATAGGATTGAAAAGCGAGAAATCTAACTTAATATTTTAGCTCGCTAATCTATCGCGATTGTAACGGATTGTCGCTCAAGAGGATAAGACTGATTTGTAAAAACTGCCGAAAAATTACTCTAAACGTTGATTGACAATCCATTAAAAAAGGAGGCCTTAAAATCAAGACCTCCTTTTATTAAGCAGCAATTATTATCGCATCAATAGCTCATTGACGCGTTTTAGATAAGCGGCTGGATCTTCTAGTTGACCGCCATCGGCAAGTAACGCTTGGTCAAAAATGACCTGCGCCAGCTTGTCAAAACTGTCGTCAGACTGCTCGCTACTCTCTAACTTTTTAATCAGTGGATGGTCAGGATTGACCTCAAGCGTTGGTTTGCTTTCTGGTACATCTTGACCCATTTGCTTCAGCATCTGAATCATTTGCGGTGACAGCTCACCTTCACCAATGACTAGACACGCTGGACTATCAACCAAACGCGTTGAGACTTTAACGTCTTTTGCGCGCGCGCCAAGTGCTGTTTTTAGCTTATCAACGACAGGTTTCATGGTCTCTTGCGCTTTTTCAGCTTCAGCTTTTTCGGCTTCGTCCTGCAAGTCGCCCAAATCAACCGCACCTTTAGCGATATTTTGTAGCGGTGTCTCATCAAATGAGGTTAAGAAATTCATCGCCCATTCATCGACACGGCTGGTCATCAAAATAACTTCGATGCCTTTTTTCTTAAATAGCTCAAGTTGCGGGCTGTTTTTTGCCGCCGCCAAATTATCAGCCGTTAGATAATAGATGGCTTTTTGACCGTCTTTCATGCGCGCTTTATAGTCTTCAAAGCTGGTTTCAACCTTATCGTCGGTGCTGGTAGCATAACGCAGCAATTTGGCAATACGCTCTTGATTGCCCATATCCTCGCCAAGGCCTTCTTTAATCACATCGCCAAATTCGCTATAGAATTGGACAAATTTTTCTTGTTTATCGCTATCTTCGCTGTTAGCAAGGCTCGCTAGCAAGGTCAAAATACGGCGCGCGTTACCATCTCGGATAGATTTAACATCGCGCGATTCTTGCAAGATTTCGCGGCTGACGTTAAGCGGCAGATCCGCTGAATCAATGACCCCTTTCACAAAACGCAAATACATCGGCAGCAATTGCTCAGCATCGTCCATAATAAAGACGCGCTTCACATAAAGCTTTAAGCCGTGCTGCTGCTCACGCGTGTATAAATCCATCGGCGCTTTTTTCGGAATATATAAAAGCTGGGTATACTGAACGCGACCTTCAACGCGGTTGTGTGTCCATGTTAGCGGCGCATCCATGTCATAAGTGATGTTTTTATAAAAATCGACATACTCATCATCTTCAACCTCAGATGCTGAGCGGGTCCAAAGCGCACTGGCTTTGTTAATGGTTTCCCACTCGTCGGTCAAGACCATCTGACCGCCTGCTGGCGCGTCACTGTCGTCGCCCTCTTCTTTCACATCTTCTTGCCAGACTTCTTTACGCATCTGAATCGGCAAGCTAATATGGTCTGAGTACTTATTGACCAAACGCTTGATTTTGCCGCGGTCTAGATAATTATCTTCGCCTTCGCTGTACTCTTCTTTTAGATGCAAAGTAATGCTGGTACCGCGCGTCTCTTTGGTAATTGGCTCAACGGTAAAGCTACCGGTGCCGTCTGAAACCCAGCGTACACCTTTATCGGCAGGCTCGCCCGCTTTTCGTGACTCAACGCTAATGGTATCAGCAACGATAAAGCCTGAATAGAAACCAACGCCAAACTGGCCGATTAATTGACCGTCTTGTTTTTGTGATTCAGACAATTTATCTAGGAAAGCCTTAGTACCAGATTTAGCAATCGTGCCTAAGTTCTCAATCGCATCGGCTTCATTCATACCGATGCCGTTATCGATAAAGGTAATGGTTTTGGCATCTTCATCGACAGCGATACGAATCTTTAACTCGCCGTCATCTTCATAAAGACTGTCGTCATTGGTCGCTTCAAAGCGCAATTTGTCGCAAGCGTCCGATGCGTTCGAAACCAATTCACGCACAAAAATATCGGCATTAGAATAAAGCGAATGCGTCACCAAATGCAGCAGCTGCGCCACTTCTGCTTCAAAACTGTGTTTTTTTAATTCTGGGCTGTCTTTATTAATATTGATGTCATTAGCGTTTTTATTATCCGCTTGGGTCTGTTCACTCATAAAAACTCCTATTATTGATACCAAAAATGCTGTTACCAGCACGCACAAATCACAAATTTTCAAATACTAGCAGTTTAGCCAATTTGATTACCCAATCTAATTACTAAATTTGATTAGCAAGAAGGCGCTGTAAATACTGCTAGGCTGCCTAATCAGATAGGGGCACGGGTAAAAATTTCAAGATCAAATAGGCTAAACTAAGCTAAAAAAATAATTAAGCATAAAAAAAACCGCCCCAGTTTCCTAAGGCGGTGTTTTTAGATAAATATAGAGCAGCTAAATTCTATCGTTTTTATTTTCTACAGAGATTATAAACAGCTAGGTAAATGACGAGCAGGATCATTCTCACGTGCTGCCATAGCGTCTTCAACGCTCATGCCAAGGGCTTTGGCAACGCCTACGCCATAAGCAGGGTCGCACCAGTTACAGTTGCGAATATGACGATATTTAATAAAATCAAGCGCATCACCCATCGCGCGGGCGGTATTATCAAACAACACTTGCTTTTGCTCATCATTCATCAGGTTAAACAGTGCGCGCGGCTGGCTAAAATAATCACTATCGTCTTCACGGAAATCGTAGTGCTCGGCGTAACCATCAATCTTTAAAGCTGGCTCAGCGTACTGCGGCTGGTCTTGCCATTGCTCAAAGCTGTTTGGCGTATAGTGTGGACGGCCACCGTAGTTATCATCGACACGCATTTGACCGTCGCGGTGGTTACTGGTCACCGGACAACGAGGTTTATTTACTGGGATCTGCTTGTGATTGACACCAACGCGATAACGCTGAGCATCGGCGTAGCTAAAGAGACGCGCTTGTAGCATACGGTCTGGTGAGGCACTAATGCCAGTTACAAGATTGTTCGGCGCAAAAGCCGCCTGCTCGACGTCTAAGAAATAATTGTCTGAGTTTTTATTAAGCTCAATCTCGCCAACTTCAATCAGCGGATAATCCCCTTTTGGCCATACCTTGGTCAAATCAAACGGATGGTAAGGTACTTTATCGGCATCGGTTTCTGGCATGATTTGCACGTACATTTTCCACTTCGGAAAATCGCCATTGTCGATGGCATTGAGCAAATCTTCTTGATGGCTTTCACGATTCGAGGCGATAATTTCAGCGGCTTCGGCGTCGGTTAGGTTTTTAATACCTTGCTGAGTACGGAAATGAAACTTGACCCAAAAACGCTCATTGGCGCTATTGATAAAGCTATACGTATGCGAGCCAAAGCCATGCATATGTCTATAAGAGGCTGGGATACCTCGGTCGCTCATGGTAATGGTGACTTGGTGCAAAGATTCTGGCAATAACGTCCAAAAGTCCCAGTTATTGGTCGCCGAACGCATATTGGTACGTGGGTCACGCTTGACCGCTTTGTTTAAATCTGGAAATTTGCGCGGGTCACGAACGAAAAATACCGGTGTATTATTACCGACCAAATCCCAAATGCCTTGCTCGGTATAGAATTTTAGGGCAAAACCGCGAATATCACGCTCAGCATCAGCGGCACCGCGCTCACCTGCGACTGTACTAAAACGCGCAAACATCTCCGTTTGCTTACCCACTTCGCTAAAAATATCAGCACGCGTATATTGAGTAATGTCATTAGTGACGGTAAAAGTACCAAACGCGCCCGAACCTTTGGCGTGCATACGGCGCTCTGGAATAACCTCACGGTTTAAATCAGCGAGCTTTTCGTTAAGCCATAAGTCCTCTGCAAGTAGAGGACCGCGTTTACCGGCGGTTTTGCTATTTTCATTATCAACCACTGGCGCGCCATTACTCATGGTCAACGGCGTCATATCGTAAGGGCATTTTTTATCGTTCATATCGTTCATATCGTTCATGGCCATATTCCTTTAGTTATCGTTGTTGCAAGGATAAAGTGAAAGGTAACCTTCACTATCAAAACCCATCATAGCAGTTTTGAATCACCTTGCCTCGTTGTGGTATTCCATTACAACCGATTTTCGATTATTTGTATAATAAATTAATCACATACTTTTGATTTATTTTATATAACTATTAACCATTTTCTTATCAACTAAATGCTAACTTAGGACGATAATTTGCTGAAGCAATCCTGTTCAGTTTACTTTTGTGACTATCCAATACATAAAGCTATCGCGCTTTAACGCGGCATAGGGCGGATAGTCAAGATTTGCTCACTACGACCAAACGGCCCGTGCACATCATGCAGCACAGCGCTGGTCAGCCCAATACCGTCATCGCCGTATTGTTGCACCGCTTCGATGCCAAGCCAGCGCCCTTTTGGCATGCGATGCATATGGATTTGCAAATCCGTATTGGGGAACATCCATTGCAATTCTGATAAGCCGAGCCCCAAGCGTGGCACGACGCCATTGGCAGTATCGACCATCCCCATTAGATGTACCAAATCGTCAGTCGTTTCGCCTTCTACCATCTCGACATCATTGGTAATCCATACCATACCACGTCCAGCACGGCGGTCGGGCTCAGCAACCAAGCGAACGCTTTCGATAAAACCACCCGGCCAGCCTTTCATACCATCCCAAACAGGCAAATCCTCAGGCTGATGCAGCGCTTTTTGGTCTTCAAGTCCGGCAATCTCGCTGGTATCTTGGGTCAGCAGTCGCCAAGCGCGCGCGATAATGGCATCACGGCCACGACTGCTCATGACCGCCTCGATTAGCTCAATCGTTCTACCCGGACGGATACAACGCGTGGTAACGGTAAACTCATCAAGCGGTATCAAGCCTAAAATATCCAGGCTGATACGAGCGATACGCATATTTGCTTGCGGCGTATAGCTTTCAAGCTCGGCGGTCAGCAGTCCAGTCGCTGGTGCCATATGCTGCTCGTGTTCATTCCAAGCGCCTTGTGCATGTTTGGTTGGCTGATAATGGGCAACGCTAACCCCACCTTCTAGCTGTTCGCGTTTGATAAACTGATAATAAGCTGGCATGAACATCCTTAATCTAATCTTCTTTATTATTGCTTTATTCTCGACCACTTTAATAGGTTGGTCTTTTCATAATAACGGTTATATTTAATTTACCTGCAGCATTTACTTGGTAAGCTGTTGTTTTCTCATCATGAGCATGGTGCGACTTTTGGCCATTATAAATAGAAAAAACGCCATGACAGCGATAAGCGCGCCATATAAGACACTATAATCTTTCATAAATTGCGCAGTGTTCAGCACTAGCATGACAATCAGCACAACGATGGTAAACAGATTAATTTTTAATTGTTTATTAATCTCAGCAAGTGTCGCTTCTGCTAACACAAAGCCTTTTTTCTGCTTATTCATGCTATTTACCTACTTGCGTGACCGGAATCCGCAGTGCTTTTGGCAAGCTAAAGGTCACGTTTTCTTCGATACCTGACAGCTCACTTGGTAAATCTCCGCCCCAATCTTGCAATTGTTGTAGCACTTCTTGGATTAATATCTCAGGTGCAGACGCGCCAGCAGTAACGCCAACACTTTGAATGCCAGCAAACCAGTTTCTATCCATCTCAGTAGCGTTATCAATCAGATAGGCACGGCAATCCATACGCTCAGCCAACTCACGCAAGCGATTAGAGTTTGACGAGTTTGGCGAACCAACCACCAACACCACTTCACAACGACCGGCTAAATCTTTGACCGCATCTTGGCGGTTTTGGGTGGCGTAGCAAATATCGTCTTTGCGCGGGCCTTGAATGCTGGGGAATTTTTCACGCAGCGCATCAATAACGCGCGCGGTATCATCCATCGAAAGAGTCGTTTGGGTTACAAAAGCCAAATGCTCAGCGTTTTGCACATTTAAAGCCTCAACATCGCTTTCATTTTCGACCAAATGAATCTGCCCGCCGTGGCGTCGATTAAAACGCCCCATTGTACCCTCGACTTCAGGATGACCTGCATGACCAATTAATACTGCATCCATACCGTCTTGGGCAAATCGAGCCACTTCGATATGCACCTTAGTGACCAGCGGACAAGTGGCGTCGAATACGGTCAAATCACGGCGCTCTGCTTCATCTTCGACCGCCTTTGAGACACCATGCGCCGAGAAAATCACGATTGAACCATCCGGCACTTCGTGCAGCTCTTCGACAAAAACCGCGCCGCGATTGGCCAAATCTGAGACCACAAATTTGTTATGCACGACTTCATGACGCACATAAATGGGTGGCTCAAAACGTGTCAATGCTTCGTTCACTATCGCAATCGCGCGATCTACACCAGCACAAAATCCACGTGGATTGGCAAGATAAATTTGCATAAGAGGGCCTATCATTAGATAATTTATGGTTAATGCTTAACGTCAAACTGCTTAACCTCAAAACTTGGGATAACATCCATGCTCTACTTTAGCATAATTTGCTTTTATTGCCTTTGAAAATAGCCATGTTTCAAATGAACTGATCATTAACGTTCATTGATACAGCGCCTTTTAATGCAAAAACAGACAATAATTAAGATTGAGTGCTAAAAAGCTTGCGCGAATTAAATAAAAGCGCGCTAAGCAGTTTATAATGACGTATCAATGAGAAATCAATACAACTTTATAGCGCCATACTTGATGGCGTTTTTTGTTTTTACCAGCTCAACACTTTACTAAAACGATTTCTGCTTTTTTGCAGCACATATTTCTCTAGCTCATATTTTGTTAATACATCCTTCATTAGAATGCACTCCATTAGGAAAAACCGTATGACAGGTTCATTATTTATTATTACCGCCGCCTCAGGCACGGGCAAAACCTCACTGGTCAAACAGCTACTGGCCACCACCAACGACTTGACCGTTAGCGTATCGCACACCACGCGCGCGCCGCGTCCCGGTGAGATTGATGGTCAGCATTACCATTTTACCGACGTTGATAAATTTGTCACGGCTATCGGCGAAGGCAAGTTTTTAGAGCATGCCGAAGTGTTTGGCAATTATTATGGCACGTCAGAGCAAAGCGTGCGCGCGCAGCTGGAGGCAGGCGTCGATGTTATCCTTGAGATTGATTGGCAAGGCGCGCTACAAGTGAAAAAGATATTTACCGATGCGACGATGATTTTTATCTTGCCGCCAAGTCTAGCGACCTTACGTCAGCGCTTATCGACGCGTGCGCAGGACAGCATGGAAGTCATCGAACAACGCTTGGCGGGCGCGGTCACGGAGATGGCGCAATATGTACATTTTGATTTTGTGGTGATTAATGACAATTTTGAAGTGGCGTTAACCGAGCTAAAAGCCATTATCGTCGCCGATAGACAAACCCTTAAACGCCAGCAGCAGCGCTATCATCGCACTATTGCCAATTTGCTAAATAGCCAAGTCGACGAATAAGCAAAGAAAACCTAGGGGAAAGAAGGTTTAAAAGTGAAAAATCTCGATTTTCGTATAACTAACAGCAGATATAAAAAGCAACTACGCGCCTAAGCAAAAAATGCTATAATGTCCAGCTATCCCCCTTTTATATTTTTGATATTATTTTTATTGAGTAACGGACAAGCGCCGTGACTGATAAAAACAACCGAGGTAGCTATTTATGGCACGAGTGACGATTGAAGATTGTTTGGATAATGTTGATAATCGCTTTGAGCTGATTTTGGTCGCCAGTAAGCGCGCCCGTCAATTGGCCAAAGGTATCGCTGAGCCGATGGTTGACGTCGATAACGACAAGCCTACGGTCTTGGCATTACGTGAAATTGCTGCCGGCAAAATCACCCGTGATATTTTAAATCAGCCAGAGCATAACTTTGCGACAAGCTCATTAGATTTGGCTTTGTCGGGCGATCATAGCTTTTAATATAGAGCTGTTTTTAGTAAAGCCTAACTTTTAGCAATAAGCACGACCACTTTATTCCGTGCTGACATTACTAAAAGATAAGAACCACAGCATCGGCTGTGGTTTTTTGGTTATGAAACGACTGATAACACCAAACGCTTGCCAATTATTGCGACCATTTATAGCGAAAATCATACCACTCAGGTAGAATTTTTTATTTTCTGCCTGACTTACGCGCATAAGAGTTGACATTGAGAACGATTTACGATTAATTAGAGGGTGGTCTGCCCTCTTTTCGCTTTGTGCGTTTTAAGTTAGTATGCTTTGACCTAATAGCTTACTCTTTTGCATAACCGCCGCTTATTCATCCAGCTATCATTTACCCAACAGTCCTGAACCCATTAAAAGTCCGTAGCCGACGAACCGTCCTGAACTGATAAATAGGTATTGGAAAATAGGATTACCACCTTATGACTCAAACCTTGCCCAAACTCAGTCATCCTTTAGTTGATGATGCTCAATACAACCTGCTGCGCTCAGTAGGTTATCTCACTGCGGCTGAACGTAGTGATATTATTGATGCCTGTGAGTTCGGTGATATAGCGCATATCAAAGATAAGCGTAAATCAGGGGAGCCTTATATCACGCATCCGATTGCCGTCGCCGAAATATTGGCAGGCTTTCGCTTGGATCGCGATACCATTATTGCGGCCATCCTTCATGATACGGTAGAAGATACCGAGGTTACCGCTGAAGATATTGAGCAGCGTTACGGTAAAATAGTGGCAAGACTGGTCGATGGCGTGACCAAATTAAAATCTTCAACCCATAACAAGCAAGAAAACAAAGCCGCCACCTTTCATAAAATCTTGACCGCTACCCTTGCTGACCCGCGCGTCTTGATTATTAAACTGGCTGACCGCTTGCACAATATGTCGACGCTCGATGCGGTACGTCCCGAAAAACAGCGCACCACAGCGCAAGAAACCTTGGATTTTTATGTACCCTTTGCGCGCTTGATGGGGCTCAATGACATTGCCGATTATATCGAAGTGCTTTGTTATCGTAATCTTGATTCTGATATGTATAACAAGCTGTCTGATAAGCTGCTGCAACATGGACTTGGGCGTAATTTTCAAAGAGAAGCCATTCATCGCTACTTGAGCATTGTGCTAAATAACCTTAATCTTAATGGCATGGTCAAAGTTTTAGACAATCGCGTGGTTATCTTCCGCCAATTTTTCCGTAATCGCGGTGAAATTAATGCGCTATTACGCCATTATGCGTTTGAGATAGTGCTTGATAACATCGAAGCTTGTGACAAGCTTGCTTATTATCTCATTAAAAAATACCAGATTGATGACAGTCATATCGCGGATAACATTCGTCGTCCGCTGCCCGGTGGCAATCAGTCGCTCACCCTTATTTATGAGCGTGACAATGACTTTGTTAAAGTCACCATCTTAACCAAGCAAATGCAAAACGCGGCAAGGCTTGGTGTTATTGGTGCTGAACACGCCTCTGATGTCAGCCAGTCAGTTATTCAAGCATCACTACGTAATATGAAAGACTTGGTTGACGAAGACACGTTAGATGCCGACAGTCCTGATTTTTCCGCAGCCGTTTCTACTATTAATGAGCTAATGGATTATCTACATTCAAGTAAAATCATCTGCTACAGTCCGCAAGGCCGCGCTTATGAGCTGCCCCAAGGCGCCACAGCCCTAGACTTTGCTTACGCCGTCGGTCCTATGGTGGGCAATGTCGCGGTCGGTGCCAATGTCGATAACAAACATGCAAAACTCGGGACGGTGCTAAAAAACGGGCAGTTGGTCGAGATTGAAGTCAGCAGTCATTCTGAGCCAAAGGCGGAATGGCTTGGCTTTGTGGTCACCAATAAAGCCCGCGTGGAGATTTTACGTTGGTTTAAAGACTTATCGCCCGCCGATAAACAACATCATGGCAGACAAGCTTTAGACCGTGCCCTAAAAACCTATCAGAAAAGCCTCGATGATTTAACCGAAAGTGATTGGAAAAACTTAACTGAATGGCGCGGTCTGACAGAAAAAAATGCCCTGTTTGAGCAAATTAGCTCAGGCACGTTGCTGCCGCAACTGGTGGTCACCCGTTTGTTTAGCGATGAAGTCAGTGATATGCAGTCGCAAGAAAGCGTTGATGATATGACCCAACCGCAACAATTGATTGTCAACGCTTCAGGTGTTGAGCTTGATTTTGCCAATTGTTGTCATCCGATTTATGGTGACCCTATCGTTGGCCATTTATCACGTCATGGTCTGGTTGTGCATCGCCATAAGTGTTTTTCGTTAGACGATATCCGTAAAGACAACCCTTATCAAGTTATCCAACTGCGCTGGCGTAATGATAAAGCCATTAAACAAGGCGACTCATCCGGGGAACATAACAGCAAAATTCGCTTCCCTGCTTATCTCAAACTCTCAATCGCCCTAAGCGACGAGCAAATCAGTGAAGTGATTTATCATCTGCGCCAGTTAAATATCGGGGTCGAAAAGGTCGACGTGCGTAGCAGCGACACTATTATTCATATCGTCGTGCGTAGCCGTAACCATTTGGCACAAGGCATTCGCGAGTTGCGTTCGCTACTTGGCTTCCCCAATATTATTAGGCTTTATCAATTATAAAAGCCGTTAAAATACATGTTAAAATCTATCCCTTTTAAAGACATTCAATGTTGAGCATTTATTATCGCCTGAAATTTTTGGCCAACTTTTTAACCAAAAAAACATCATAAGGAAATCATATGACCCGTCAAACCATTCAAACCGATAAAGCCCCAGCCGCCGTTGGTACCTATTCACAAGCGGTAAAAGTAGGCAATACTGTTTATATCTCCGGTCAACTGGGCTTTGACCCTGATACCATGGAGCTAAAAGAAGGCTTTGAAGCACAAGCCAAGCAAGTATTTGCAAACATCAAAGCCATCTGTGAGGCGGCCGGTGGCAGCTTAAATGATGTGGTCAAATTCAATGTCTCTTTGACCGATTTAAATGACTTTGCGGCGCTAAACGACGTATTTGTCGCTAACTTAAGCGAGCCATATCCTGCTCGTGCAGCGGTGCAAGTCGCCGCGCTACCTAAAGGCGGCGTGGTTGAAATTGAATCTATCATGTATATTGAATAAGACGATTATTGAGCGTCACTGAGTATTACTGGTTTATAATAAATGATAATAAGCTTAGCTTCATGCTAAGCTTATTTGTCTGTGCCTGTTTAGATTTGCGTTGTTGTTACTATCCTCTATTCATTCGAAAAAAGACTGCGAAGCCCAGTTATGTTGCTACAAGTTGCCCTACCCGTGCCCCTTTATCGGGTATTTGACTATCGCTTGCCGGCAAACACGCCGACATTAGCAAATGGCGCTGCCATGGCCCCCATGCCGCTACCACCGATTGGTAGCCGTGTTGAGGTACCTTTTGGTCGTCAAACCTTAATCGGTATTGTCATTGCTCATATTGAGGAAGCGGCTAGCGACGTACCGACGAATAAGCTCAAACCTATTAATAAATGCTTAGATGCTGAGCCCATTTTAGACAACAATATGCTAAAGCTGGCCCATTGGTTGG
The DNA here is from genome assembly GCF_014836505.1 of Psychrobacter communis. NCBI lineage: Bacteria > Pseudomonadati > Pseudomonadota > Gammaproteobacteria > Moraxellales > Moraxellaceae > Psychrobacter > Psychrobacter communis. The sequence continues at coordinate 65,372 of NZ_JACSQR010000010.1, read as the reverse complement.
CGCGTTATTACCACTATCCGCTTGGTGACGTGTTAGCGGTGATGTTGCCAACTCTCGTACGCCAAGGTAAGCCGCTAGATTTACTGACTACCCATTGGCGAATCCTACCGCACGTCACTGATGATGATTTTCATAGCAATGCCAAAAAGCAGAAACAACAGTTTGAGATGCTTAAGTTACACGGCGAGCACGGCGCTAGTGAAGACGTATTATTATTAGAAGGTATGCAGCGACCTTTCTTAAAAGCGCTAGAAGCCAAAGGGCTTATCGAGCGCTATATCGAAGCGAAATCTGCGCCTGCGCCCGTTACTTTAGCAAAAATGCCGCTTGATCTAAATGAAGAGCAACAGCTTGCAGTCGATGGCATTATTGCGGCTCATGAAGCCAATCGCTACACGGGGTTTTTATTAAATGGCATTACCGGTAGTGGTAAGACTGAAGTCTACTTGCAGGCGATGCAAGCGGTATTAGAAGCTGGCAAGCAAGTATTGATACTGGTACCAGAAATTGGACTGACGCCGCAGACGCGCGCGCGCTTTGCCAGTCGCTTTGCCGCTCATATAGTCTTATTACATTCGGGTATGAACAATACCCACCGCTTGCAAGGTTGGCAAGACTGCCGCACCGGTCGCGCGCAAATCATTATTGGCACGCGCTCAGCGGTGCTGTATCCGTTTGCGAATTTGGGCTTAATTGTCGTCGATGAAGCGCATGATGGTTCTTATAAACAGCAAGATACGTTGCGCTATCATGCTGCTGACGTCGCGCTGTATCGCGGCCTGCAAGCCAATATTCCCGTCGTACTTGGTACTGCGACTCCTTCGCTTGAGCATCTAAAACTGGTCGATGATGGCAAGCTTATCGAATACCAACTGCAAACTCGCCCTGGTAACGCCAAACCTGCAACCATGCAGCTGATTGATGCACGCCAGCAAAGCACCCATCAACAGACGACAGACGAAGGCGCACGTTATGATACTGGACTAACCGATGCGCTGATTGGGGCGATACGGCAAACGCTAGAAGCGGGCGACCAAGTATTGATATTTTTAAATCGCCGCGGCTATGCGCCCGTTTTGCTATGCGAAGCGTGCGGTTGGCAAGCCGATTGCCCGCGCTGTGATGCGCATTTGACCGTGCATTATAATAGCCAATCGCAATCCAATTCCTATTCAAACAGCCCTTATTTAAAATGCCATCACTGTGATTGGCAAGCCTATATCCCAACGGTTTGCCCTGATTGTGGCAGTCAAAATTTGGACGCCAAAGGTATCGGAACGACGAGGCTAAGCGAAAATTTGCATGCAATTTTTGCCAATCCACAAACCAGCAAAGAGTTGTACCCCATTATCCAAATCGATCGCGATACTACTAGAGGTAAAGATAGCTGGGAGAATATTTATCAGCGTATCAATGAAGGCAAACCTGCCATCTTAGTCGGCACGCAAATGGTCGCCAAAGGTCATCATTTTCCCAACGTCACGCTTGTCTGCTTGCCTAATGCCGATCGCGGTTTTTTGTCCGCCGACTTTCGCTCGCCAGAGCATACCGCCCAGCTCATGATTCAAGTGGCAGGCCGTGCTGGTCGCGGGGACAAATCGGGGCGCGTGCTTATTCAAACGCTGCAACCCGATAATGCGCTGTTATTAAAATTGGTAAAAGACGGTTATTTGTCTTTTGCACGCGAGCTACTACAAGAACGTAAAATGATGGGCTTGCCGCCGCATAGTTATGCTGCCCTAATACGCTGCGAAGGTAAAACGTTAGCTGCCACCACGCAAGCGCTAAAAGATGCCGTTGGTATTCTTCCAAATGCTCATAATCTTGCTGTTCTCGGCCCTATCGATGCGCCGATGAGTAAAAAGAACAGTCGCTACCACGCGCAATTACTGCTATTAGGCAAAGACCGACAGCAATTACATAGGGTACTCAATCACTGGTGGCAACCTGTACTTGCTTTGCCAAGCGCCAAATATCTAAAACTGACCTTAGATATCGACCCTGTCGGCTGGTAAACGTTCAATCTTAAAACACACCTCGCCAGTTTTAATTATCTCTCTATATATTGCTGTCAATAAAGAACGCTAGCCAAAATTCGCCTTATATCGTTTACTGCCTAGATACAGCAAGCCTTTAGTAAATGTGCTAAATTCTCTATAACTGTCTGGTTATGAACAGCAAGTCCAACTTTACAAGCAATTAAAGCTTTATAAACCCTCTATTTCACCTTTTATTATCCCGAGTATTGTTATGAATCAAGAGCGCCCGAAATCTAAACAACATGACCATTCTCATCAGAATGCGGCGATTGATACCCATAAACATGCTCAAAATCATGCAGATAATAGTAATATTCAAGACAGATATACCAAGGATAATCAACACCATCATGACCACGATGAGCATCTAGAAGAGACGGTTGCACCGCGCGATACCAAGGGTTATCAGCGCACTTTGCTGTTTAGCTTTATCATCATTACAGGCTATATGTTTGTCGAAGCCATTGGCGGCTGGCTCACGGGTAGTTTGGCGCTGCTGTCTGATGCTGGTCATATGCTCAGTGACGCGGTAGCGCTTGGCGCGACGTTAATGGCCTTTAAAATTGGTGAAAAAGCCGCCACCCATCAAAAAACCTTTGGCTATAAACGCTTTGAGATTTTGGTGGCGACGGTCAATGGTGCAACGCTGGTTATTATTGCCATCATGATTTTTTATGAGGCGATTAAACGCTTTAACTCGCCGCCTGAGATTGCGACCCAAGGGATGCTTATTGTTGCGACCATTGGTATGCTGGTCAATATTGTGGTCGCTTGGCTGATGCATCGCGGCAGTCGCGGCACTGATACGCATGGGCATGCACATAGTCATAGCCATGGCGACAATCATGTACAGCAAGATGGACAAGCTGAAGCTAAAGCACCAGTTAATTTAAATATGCAAAGTGCTTATTTGCACGTATTAAGTGACTTAATGGGTTCGGTTGCCGCTATCGTTGCCGCGCTTTTGATGATGAGCTTTGGCTGGGTTTGGGCAGATGCGGCAGCGTCAGTCATTGTGGCCATATTGATTTTATTTAGTGGTTATCGCGTGGTACGTGATTCGGTACATATCTTGATGGAGGGCACACCAGAAGGCATCTCACTGGTAGAGGTCGAAGATAAACTACTTACCCATCCACAAGTCCAAAAAGTCCATGACCTACATGTTTGGAGTATCACCAGCGGTCTCAACGCCCTATCGTGTCACGTGGTCGTCGATGGTGAAATGAGTATTTATGAATCGAGTATCTTGATTGCCAGTTTAGAGCAGAGCCTTCTTGAGCTTGATATTCACCATGCGACCATTCAGGTTGAAAGCTTAGCGCATCCGCAAACCAAAACCCATAGCGACGCCTTAGTCTGCAATATCTCCCAGCAGGCGACTGATAGCAATAGTCATATTGGTCACAACCATTAGGCATGATTTTAGGTAAGATTTCTAAGACACTAAACTTTAAACATTAGCTATTAATAAGCCAGATACGACATATCAAAAACAATGCCCTTCTTATAACAATCAATTAAAACTAACCATCCATTAAAACCAACTATCCATTAAAACGTCGTCTATTTATGTTTCATTTATAAGCGACGTTTTGTCAAATAGTACTTTATTAAGTAATGGCAATAACGCAGCACAAAACAAACGAACCAAACTGCTGTTATGAGCCAAATACTCAGCCCCAGTCCCAACAGCGTCATGCGAATCCAAAAATCTAGCGCGCCGTCCATAAACTGTGGCAGATAAACCGGTCCCATATTTGACGCCAGTAGCAACCAAAATCCAAATACTAGCGCCAATCCTGCACCGGTAATTTTTAAAACCACTCTACTAATATTTTTTAATAAGCTCCGCCGATTATGATGATTTAGGAAGTATTTAGAGCCATTATCCATAAAAACAGCGCCTAAGAAAAAGGTTTAATTTTAAACAAGCTTATATCAGGCGGCTTTTTTCATTGTAATAGGATGTTAAAAATCATGGGAAATTTAACCGCGTCGCCATATTTTTTATCTAAATTCTGTATACTTAAAGCTGAAACGCCCAATTTGCCACTACTGGATTATTTTCTGCCATGTCGAGACGCTCAGCTCCTTTCGTTGCTCCAAGCTACATTGTTGACCCTATCTCAAGCGAGGGTAAAAAGCATGCCAAAGCATTGCTATCGACGCTGCAAGAAGATATTGCCAGCTTTCGAGATGAGCAGTTTCCGCCTGATATTTTGCGGCAAATTCGTGATATGCCGATTTATGAAGGCAATTTAGCCGAAGTCCAAGCTTATCAGCAGCGTTGGCACAGTCTGCTTGAGCGCGCGATGGCATTTTATCCGGCGGCCAATCTACCACCCGACTATTTGCCTTTGCCCGCCAGCCTTGAGATACCGCAGTTTATTTATCATGTGCAAAGGTTACATCTGACCAAGACCCGCGCCAAAGAATCCAAAAGTTTTGGCTCGGTCGGGGCGCTGACCGATAAATGTGGCGATTATAGTGCCGATGAAATCGCCCGTATGAGTGCCGTATTTGACAATGATGATGAGGCACGTTTGGTGGCGCATCGTGAATTTATTGATTTGCGCGCATATGTATTTTGCCGCAATACCAAGGGCGAGATGCTAGAGCCTGAGCGCGTACGCTTTTACCGCACGGGGCTTATCGTTCATGCCCTACCTGATTTTAAAATCGTCGACAGTCGTCAGACCCCGCGGAAACGCCGTAACGATGCTTATAGCAATCCGCTGGCAGACAATGGCGTATGGAAGATTTATCGTAAAAAATAAACGATGTTCAAAAATTTTGATTACTGATCTACACTGTTTTACTGCTTATTTTATCATTACCGCTAAGGATTCCAGATGCTCGCTGCCGCCGCCGGCTCACCAAACTTGATGTTACAAGCTACGATTTTCTTAGGGGCAGCGCTGCTGTTTGTACCACTCGGCAAGCGTTTCGGTATTGCGACGGTGTTAGGGTATCTGATTACTGGCTTGATATTGGGCCCCAGTGGTTTAGACGTTGCAGGCGACGCCGAGAGCTTATTGCACTTTTCTGAGTTCGGCGTGGTCATGCTGTTGTTTATCATTGGTCTTGAGTTGCAGCCTTCACGATTATGGGCGCTACGGCGTTCGATATTTGTCCTCGGGGGCTTACAAGTCGGTCTGACAGGCATGCTATTGATGTGGCTGTTACACCAGTTTTTTACCTTGCCGCTTGATACCGCTTTTATCGTTGGCTTTGGTTTAGCCTTGTCGTCGACTGCCTTTGTGCTACAAATCTTGACGGAAAAACAGCAGCTTTCTAGTACCCATGGCCGTGAAGCCTTTACCATTTTATTATTCCAAGATATCGCTGTTATCCCTTTGTTAGCCGTCATTCCATTTTTATCAGGGGTGCGCGAACAAAGCTACGATTTGATTTATTTTGGTAAAGTATTTGCCGTTTTTGCCGGACTTATCTTTGCTAGCCGTTATATCATTCGACCTTTCTTTAAATTTGTGGCATCTAGCGGTGCTTCAGAACTTTTAACCGCTGTCGCTTTATTTATCGTCATGGGCGTGTCTATTTTAATGGGGCAAATTGGCCTATCGATGGCATTGGGTGCGTTCTTGACTGGCGTATTGCTGGCGGATTCTGAATATCGTCACGAGCTAGAAGCCAGTATTGAGCCGTTTAAAGGCTTGCTGTTAGGGCTGTTTTTTATGTCGGTCGGCATGCTCACCGATGTCAAACTCATCTTAGCAAAGCCTATCTTTATTATTGGCTGCGCTATGGCGTTGATGGTGATTAAATTTGCGGTGATTACCGCCATTGCAAAAGTATCGGGCAATCGCTGGCCGACCAGTATTCGTTTGGGAGTTACCCTCGCTCAAGGTGGTGAGTTTGCCTTTGTATTATTCAGTGTGGCAAGCGCGCAAAATGTCCTACGCCCCGAACTTGGCAACACCCTAAACCTTATCGTCACCATCTCCATGGCGCTCACGCCACTGGCATTTTTACTCTTAGAAAAAATCGGTGAACCGCTCTTTGCCAAAAGAAAGCCCAGCCGCGAGTACGATACCATTCCCGACGATGAGCATCAGGTAATTATTGCTGGTTTTGGTCGTGTCGGTCAGATTATCGGTCGCGTGCTGCGCATGCACAACATCGAATTTACAGCGATTGAGCGCTCGGCAAATCGCGTTGATTTTGTGCGTAAATTTGGTAACCAAGTCTATTATGGCGATCCAAAAAACCCCGAGATTCTACGCGCCGCCGGTATCAAAAAAGCACGCGTTTTTATCCTTGCCATCGACGATGTAGAGCGCTCTATTACCACCGCTCAATATTTGCGTAAAAACTATCCTGATATGATTGTCTTAGCACGCGCCCGTGACCGCCAGCATTATTACCGTTTGCGTGAAGTCGGCGTCCGTCATATTTGGCGTGAGACCTATTTATCGTCTTTAGATATGTCGCGTGAATCATTACAGCTACTTGGTATCTCAGCAGAAAAAGCGCGCGAGACTGTCCAAACTTTCCGTAATTATGACGATGACTTGATCGAGCGCCAGCAAGCGATTTATGGCGACGAAGCCAGTATGATTGAATCGGCACAATCAGCCATAGCGGAGCTTGAGAGCTTATTTGATGAAGATATCGATAAAGCCCGTAAAATGGATTTGACGGACTTTTATGACGCGCTAAAAAGCCAATCCATACCCGCCGATGAAAAAGACAATCTGACCGCTGACTCTAAAAACTAACGGCTATTATATTTTTATCGTTTATTAATCCTCGCTACAGCCTTTAGGCGCCTGCCTTTTATTTAGCGAGGTTGTACAGCGCCAATTATCGCTATCGCGCAGATGATAAAAAACCAGCGTCTGCTCATTTAAATAACGTAATGGAAATTTGACGTTTTGAATGGTAGCGATAACTGCACAATCGGTGTTTGTCACGCCAGCAGCTTTAGTATCAACCGCGATATTGACTTGCTGCGTACCCATATCTAAAGGCAGCTTAAGCGGACACTGTCCTGTTTGCCGATAGCTAAGCGCCACACGATTTTGTGCCGTTTTAGCAGTATCATAGGTATCAAATAACACTTCATTTTCTTTAGGCTTAGCGACAATGGGTAAAAACTGTACCTTTATTACCATTAACGCAAAAGCAAAAAATCCAAAGCCTAAGCCCAAGCCAAATAGACTGACCCCGCCTTCCTTTTTTAAATGCGCTTTTTGCGCCGCTTCATCGCGTGGATAATCATTGATAGCATCCGCAATCTCGCGCCGTGCCATGCGATAATAATAAGCATCCGTCCAACGTGCCACCATAAACGACCAAAACAGCCAAATCAGCGCCGCGATAGCGACCCGTATGCCCATCTGATACGCATCGGCAATAAAAGGCATCGCCACAAACTCAAACGCTACCAATATCAGCGCCACATTCAGTTGAATAAATGACCAACCTGCGACACTATATACAATCGCATCCATATAGCGCTTGCGATACAACAGCCAAGGAAAGGTGACAAAGAACGCCGCCCAGTGCCATTTAGGCGATAGGTAGCCTTGCTCATCAAACTCCTTAAAGCGCTTAAGATAATACGACTGGCTACGCTGACTGATAAACCATTTATCCAGTTGTTCGCGTTTAGCAGCGCTCAGCTGTTCTTGATAAAACGGTGGCGGCGAATCCGTCTCGATAAATAACATGGTGATAGGCCTTACTGATTATTAAGCATAAATATTAACGCGCGGATTTATATATCGTTTTTTTATCTAACGTTTCTTATTAAGTGGTTATTTTTAAACCCTTATTTTTAAAACATGCTGGCTATATGATAACGCCAAAAGCCCTGCGTAGAAAACCCATATATATGAAACCTATATATACAAACAGCCTATAAAGTTATAAGCGTTATGGCTGGTGCGCTAAAACTGTATTGTGCGTTCACAGTGGTGACGATTTCACTTATAATGAGGCAACTTTATCTACTTAATTAAGCTTTGTTAATCCTATGAGTCAACATCCTAAGCACAATGACATCAATAGTAGTAGTAACGATACGACTGATGCGCAAAACCCCAATACCGCTGATACCATGAACACAGAAATGCAAACCGCTTCTAACATCAATACTGATAACGTGGATGTAGATACTGATGCCAGCAGTCAGACTGAAGAGTCAACGGACAAGCACATTCGTATCGTTAATACCTTTATGAAGCGCCGGACGCACATGAATAAAAATGCCGAGCTAGCATTGACTGCGCCAGAATTTGCGCATTACTTGGTCAATAACAGTTTCGGAGATGGCAATCTTGAGGGCATTAACGATTTACGCGCGTTATTTGCAGATAGCCCGAATGGCAGTGATGCGCCGCTGACTTTAGAGATTGGTTTTGGCCTAGGCGATTCGTTTATCGAGATGGCCGCCGCAGAGCCGACGCGCAATTTTGTTGGTGTTGAAGTCCATGAGCCAGGTATCGGTAAATGCGCCTATATGGCAGGGACGCAAGGGTTAACCAACGTTAAAATCATCAACGGTGATGCCATCCAATTGCTCAAGCAGCTACCAGAAAATCATATCGACCGCATTCAGCTTTACTTCCCTGATCCGTGGCAAAAAAAGCGCCACTACAAACGCCGTTTTGTCAGTCCTGAGCGCATGACAATTGTTACGCGCAGCTTAAAACAAGGCGGCTGGTTCCATACGGCGACCGACTGGGAACATTATGCCTTTTGGATGGTTGAGGTTTTAGATGCTTTTGCTGGACTGACCAATCAAGCAGGCGCTGGTAATTTCACCGACCGTCCTGACTTTCGTCCAATGACTAAGTTTGAGCGCCGCGGTTTAGAGCGCGGACACGGCGTTTGGGATTTGATCTATATCAAGGATTAGGCTTGGTAGCGTAACCCTAGCATTCCTGCACGATAGCGGCTAAGATACTAATAACGTACTTAGCCGTTTTTTTATGCCAATTCATTTTTCCGCTTTTAGCTGAATTTTGCTACTTTTAGCATAGCCCTTGACATATAAGGCTTTGCATGTCGTTTTCAAGATGTTTAGCCATTCAAGGCTGTTATTGAATTCCCTGTAGGCGCAGGCATTATGTGAAACATAGGCGTAACAGAACAATTTTTTTATTAGATTTAAAGTTGCAAAAATAGAAATCATCAATATTTCGCCTCTCCCTCGGATTTCATGTCTGCGCAAACATCGGTAACATAAGGGTTTGCGGAGTTCTCCCCATAAGCTGTGGATAACCCTGTGTATAAGTCGCTACTTGACAAGCATTTCCTTAGATAGCTTAAAGGGTTAGGTAAAATCGTTCATTTTTTGTACAATTTTAAAAACCTTATAAATCAGTAGCTTACGACGTATTTGAAAGATAAATAATATATTTTTAATTTTTTTCAAATTAATTTAAAGCCTATCAATGTTTCACAACCTACAAATAAAAATACTTTTTTTATTGTGGACAACTCATAAAACTATTGACAAATCATCCGTTTATCACGTCCAAAACTATATGCAAAGCATGATTATTTCATAATAAAAGCAGGACAATAATAGGCGACATTAACTGTCGTTTAGCCGCTTACTACGCTAAATATTGGGCTTGGTATTTGTTATAATAGTCTTATCTAAACAATAGCGATATAACACAGGATAGCGCGACCAGTATCGCAAAGATAAACCTACAGCCATCGTTATGGCAAATGAGCATTAGCGTCTATGAACTTTTTTTTGCTTTTATCATGATTCGTTTTTACTGTATAGTAAGGTGATATAGCCGATATCACTGTCTTAAACCCACTATAACCCTCTATCTCAAACTTGCCAAATGTGTCGTTTACTGATGATGAAAGTCGTGAGTGATTTCACTGAGCAAGTCGTTATTTAATAAACGCTTTAAACCTATCGTTTTAAATGCCACGTTTGACATAACCAGACCATTTTATATTTATTATTTTTCACAAGGAGTCCTACATGGACGAAAATAAAGCCAAAGCCCTCAAAGCGGCATTAGGTCAAATTGAAAAGCAATTTGGTAAAAACACTATTATGCATCTTGGTGACGAGTCAGCCACGCTTGACGCCGATGTGGTTTCTACCGGCTCATTGGGTTTAGATATCGCGCTTGGTATCGGTGGTTTGCCAAAAGGTCGTATCATTGAGATTTACGGTCCTGAAAGCTCTGGTAAAACTACCATGACCTTGCAAGCGATTGCCGAATGCCAAAAACAAGGCGGCGTTTGTGCCTTTATCGATGCTGAGCATGCCCTTGACCCAGTTTACGCCCGTAAACTTGGGGTAAATACGGACGATTTACTCGTGTCACAGCCAGACAATGGTGAGCAAGCACTTGAGATTACCGATATGTTGGTGCGCTCAGGGGCAGTTGATATGATTGTCATCGACTCAGTCGCAGCGCTGACCCCGCGAGCAGAAATCGAAGGAGAAATGGGCGACTCGCACATGGGCTTGCAGGCACGTTTGATGAGCCAAGCACTGCGTAAAATCACTGGTAATGCCAAACGCTCGAACTGTATGGTGGTCTTTATTAACCAAATCCGTATGAAAATCGGCGTTATGTTTGGTAGTCCTGAAACCACAACCGGTGGTAATGCACTAAAATTCTATGCGTCCGTACGTATGGATATCCGCCGTATCGGGGCGGTGAAAAATGGCGATGATATTATCGGTAACCAAACCCGTGTCAAAGTCATCAAAAACAAAATGGCGCCGCCATTCCGCCAAGCTGAATTTGAAATCACTTACGGTGAAGGTACCAACCATCTAGCAGAAGTGATTGATTTGGGCGTTGAGATTGGCGCAGTTGGCAAAGCAGGCTCTTGGTACAGCTATGGCGATGAAAAAATTGGCCAAGGTAAAGCCAATTCGGTACTGTTTTTAAAAGAAAACCCTGCAATTGCTGAAGAGATCGAAGCTAAAATTCGGGCTGAAAAACTCGGAGTAGTCGACCCTAATAAAGCTCCAGACGAGGAAGATCCTGAACAAGACTTTGCTCCTGAGCCTGTGCAATAATAGATTTTTTGTAGAATATGATTGTCTATCATGATTGATTATGAAAATTAAAACCTTAGCTGAAATACTCGCTGAGTCGGAAGCCGATTCAGCGAGTGCTACTCCTGCCAAATCCAAAAAGTCTACCAACTCCTCTGAGTCTTTCAAACACACTCAGAGCTCCTATCCAGACAAGCCTAGAAAAACGGCTAAACGTACGACTTATACAAAAAAAGAAGCAACACCTTTACAGGACGATGCTATAACGGATATAGACTCGCTTGCCTCTTCTTCCTCTTATAATAAAAAATCTTATAAAAACAAAAAGCGCAAAAAAAGCTTTCATCCAGCGGCAAATTTCATTCCTGAGCCTAATAACGTACCTTCCTATCAGCCCCCAGAAGCGCAAAGCATTAAACAGCTACTTGCCGAGGTTAAGCATGATGTTCATGATAGCGAAGATAATGAGCATACAGATAGCAATATTGCTAACGGTCATAGTGAATTAAACCATCAAGCTAATAATCAAACAGACAACCTACCTGCAGCGCTTAAAGCCTATTTGCGTACGCCTGAGCAACGGCAAGCGGATATCGACGCCATCAAAGCCGAAAGCCGTTTGCGCTGGTTGGCATTTTATTATTTGTCACGCCGTGAATACGGCAAAGCCGAGCTGAAACAAAAGCTGCTAGACAAAGAGCAAGACCCCGATAAAATCGATGCTCTACTTGATGAGTTTGCAGAAAAAGGCTATCAAAGCGATTATCGTACCACGCTGATGCTGATACGAGAAAATATCCGTAAAGGACGCGGACGCGCTCGTATTAAGCAAGAGTTCTATCATAAAAAGATAGCCATGCCTGGCAATATTGATGAGCTGATCGACATGGCCAATGCCGAATCGGAAGAATTTAGTGAATTTATCGATGAGGATACCGATAACTTAGTCGAAGGCGTCGATTGGCTAAAACTTGCGGTCACCGCCCGTACCAAAAAATATGGCGATGACATCCCCACTGAGCAAAAAGACAAAGCACGCCAGCTACGATTTTTGCAATATCGTGGCTTCAATACCGATATCTGCTTTGAGGCGTTAAATTATACGTTAGGTACCTTAGATGAGCGCTTCTAACCAATTTGAGCAAACTCATCGATGATTCATAATATTGTCAGTCTATTTATCAATAATAACCAAGCAGTTTCCACCAAATCAAACCTGCGCCTATCCATACCACAAGATTGACCACACTCATGATGGCGCCAATAATCCACCACTCTCCTAGGGTCACATAGCCCGAGTTAAAAATAACCGGCGCCGTACCTGTTGCATAATGGGTCAACGTCATCATGATATTGCCTGCTGCTGCTAAAATAAGCGCATATAACATTGGCGGCGCGCCTAGGCTTAACCCTACGGCATAAAAAGCAGCAAACAAGGCGGTAATATGGGCGGTGGTACTGGCAAAAAAGTAATGAATATACAAATAAACCAATGTTAAAATCACCACAGCGCCGATCCAGCCGACGCCTATTACGCCAATCATTGATTCGATGTTGCTTGAGAACCAGCTAACCAAGCCTAATTTATTGAGGTAAGACGCCATCATAATCAGGGCCCCAAACCATACGATGGTATCCCATGCTGATTTTTCTTTAAGCACGTCATCCCATGTTAATACGCCTGTCAGTATGAGCGCCGTCAAACCGATAAAAGCAGTGGTTGTCGCATCGACACTTAATTGTTCACCAAAGATTAGTGCTGGAATATTGGCCCACAATATCAGCATCAAGGCAAAGACACCCAACATGATTTTTTCCTGCGTGCTCACCTGCCCCATCTCGCTTAGATTGTCTTTAGCAAACTGTTTGGCATCTGGGGTGACTTTGACATCGGGCGGATAAATCAGATAAATAACCAACGGCATCAATAATAAACACAGCATCCCCGGTATAAACATCGCCACTGCCCACGTCGTCCATGACAGCTGAATCTCACTCCCTGTGGCTTTATTGACCAAATCTACCACCAATGGGTTTGGCGCGGTGGCGGTAATAAACATACCGGATGTAATCGGGTTGGCGTGATAATTCACCATCGCTAGATAACGGCCAATATTATTTTGCGTGCCTTCTTCTGGCGTTGAATGAAAGCTTTGCGCAATTGACCGCATAATGGGGTGAATAATCCCGCCACCACGAGCGGTATTAGAAGGGGTAATCGGCGCTATCATCAGCTCCGCTGCGCTCAACGAGTAAGCAACGCCAATGGTCTTTTTTCCAAATATCGAGATGAAGTAATAAGCAATACGCCGACCCAGACCGGTTTTTATAAGTCCTCGCGATATCATCACCGCAATACCGATGAGCCAAATCAGTGGACTTGAATAGCTCGATAAGGCATCAGCGATGGCGTCTTTTGGACTGTCATTAGTCACCCCAGTCAGCGCCACCAACATAACGGCGATAATGGCAATCGCCCCGATGGGCAAGACTTTACCGATAATGGCAACAATGGTGGCGATGAATAAGGCCAGCATATGCCACGCTTCTGGTGTTACCCCATTTGGTACAGGAATCACAAACCAGATAATCAAACCAACTAAGATGGCAATTGCTGCTTGGATAGGCTTAAATGGCATGAGTAATATCCTTGTAAAATACTTATACCTTTATATCGCATGACTTTATATAAAGCTTTTTAAAGAAACTGGGTAATAACATGCAAAGCTATGAAGTAGCCTTAAATAAATTATACCGTTATCATAAATTTTTTTGAATCTTCTTAGCGACTTTAGTCACGGTTCTTAACATATCTATTTTTTTAGCACTCAACTCACATAGAAAACTCTGCGCCCTTATCGCGTTAGAATGTAAGTATTTTTGCTAAGCTAAAACAAAAAAAAGAGCGCATGTATATGCACTCTTTTCTTAATGACGGAAAGGAAGATTTATAAAGGACAATTACTTTACTTTAATGTGCCTAAACGATTTGATAACTGATTGATAATTTGGTCAATCTCTTCATTGGCTTCAGGTTCATTTTCCAAATTGCCATTTGGCGTTAATTGATTCATAACCTCAGGCAGTAGCTCAGCCAGACCTTGGCGGACTTCCATCTCATTTGCGCCGGTATACGCCGCTACCTGCTGAATCTCACTTTCATCAAATAAACGCGTAATCTCATTAGGATCAAGATTATCATTGACCTCTTGGTTACTCATCCAAGAACGCGCTTGATTCTCGTAACCCATGCCAGTGATTTTTGATAAAGCGCCACTCAAACCACCATTGCGTTTGATCCAACTGAGTACCATCGGCATCAATGCGGCGATCAGCATACCTTTACCACCAAAGCCCGCGCGCGAGGTTCGACCGCTACCCATTTGACCACTTAAGACGCTACCTAAAACATCGCCAAGTCCACCTGTGCCTGCGCTCATACCGCCGCGCTGGTTTGCGCCCGTAAGCCCGCCGATGATGTCATCTAAACCAAAACCATTATCTGCTGAGCGGCGCTCATACTGCTGCGGATTGTAAGGTGCGGGTTGATGACCGCCACCAAGTACGCTACCCAATATGTCACCAAGTCCGCCAGTGCGGCGCGGATTAATACGTTGGTTGACCGGATTGCGTTGTCTGTCCTCTGGATCCATGGCACTGCGCGCCACTTGACTGACTAAATTTCCTAATAAGCTCATGATATCGTCCTTTTATTATAAAAATGTATCGTCAAATATCTGATTTAATTTACTCATTTAAATAAATTCTCGCCACATACTAGAGCAAATCCTTAAATAATAAGACAAATAAGAGTTTGACGATTATCTCCACTATAGCAAAACCGTTACCTAGCTTAGATAGACGTTTTGTTATGGCATGTAGCGGCATGTTAGTGATTGAAAGGAAGAAATGAGAGGTAGGAAAAGATATATAAAGAAATGCAGCATATAGATGATGCTACTTATATTATTTTCTTAACGCATAGTCTTTATTTACGTCGTTTTAGCAGAAACGCTATTGGCTAAAATAGACAATTTGTGCCATTGCTCGGCGCTGACTTGATCCCGAAATATCGCGACTGCTAAAGGGCGCTGATAAGGCTCTTTGACAATAAATTTAAAGCATATCACCCAAGAATAGCTGCTGATTGCGATCAACTCAGCTTGCCACAAGTTATCGCCGCGACTGCTTCGCATCAGTAGTTGCCAATGTTGATACATGCTCTTATTTAAGGGCGGCTGGCTTAGATGCAGTAAAATCGGTCGCGATAGCGCTAAATAGCTTAGGGCAGCGGCACTTACAATCAATATGAGTACATACTGCCACAACGCCAATGACGCAAGCGCTGCCAATATCAGCAGCGCACTGGCCAAAAGCAGATAAAACATCAAACGTATACGGCTCGCAGGCTGGATTGGCGCGTCGATACGTAAGGAGCTTAGCAATGTCATCGTTAGCATCCAAGCAGGATTTTATGTATTCAAAGCCTCTATCTAAAAGGCTGGTATTTTGAAAAAACCTCAATGGTTACGTTTAACTTTTACTATGACGCCATGTTTTAATTTTATTAACCAAATCCCATATCGCTGCATTTTCTGGACGGCTTTGGTTGGTAAAATAATCCAATAAATCTGGGTCTTCATGGGTCAGCATTTCTGCGAAAGTCGCCTGTTCACTCGGGTCAGCAGTTAAATATAACTCTTTAATATAAGGATCAATATAAAAGTCCAATTCTTTTAAGCCACGGCGTGCTTGATAAATAATGCGGCGTTGCTCAAGAGTGGGTTCTGGTTGCTTGTTTGGCTCTGGTTGATTGCTAATCGTCATAAAAATATTCCCATAGGTTTAAATGGCATTTAACTAAATATACGTTAAATAAATAGTAAGGTTAATAAATAATAAGAGTCAGCCGTACTTATAAAGGCATCATTTATAAAGATAACGTCTATAAAAGGCAATCTAGCAACAGCCAGCTTATAAAAAGCTATTAATAACCTATCAGCTTTGATTATAAGCCGATAATTGCTGCCATAGCGTCACCGCTTGCTGCATCATAGCGACATTGTGGGTGCGGATAATACTAGCGCCTTGCTGTAGTGCAAAAATCCCCGCCGCCGTTCCTACCGCGTCACGCTCTAGCGCTTGAGTATTGGCAAGCGCTTCGACTCCGCTTTTGCTTAATACTTCAGCTAAAAAACGCTTACGTGAAATACCAAACATCATTGGCAATCCGAGCGTTTGCAGACGTTCGAGCTGACTTAATAACGCACAATGATGCTCATAGTTTTTTGCAAAGCCAAAACCTGGATCGATAATGATTTTTTCGCGCTTGACGCCCGCGTTTGTCACTTCAACGATACGCGCTGTTAGCTCGGTACTGACTTCTTTAATCACATCATCATACTGAGCAAGATTGTTCATCGTCGTAGGCTCACCGCGCATGTGCATCAGCATGACAGGAACATCAAGCTTAGCTGCCATCTCTGCTGCGCCTTCACGCTTCAGCGCGCGGACGTCATTCCAAATATCAGCGCCTGCTTCAAACGCTGCCTGCATAACGATAGGATTACTGGTATCAATAGATAACCAAATATCCTTGTTTAGACTACCTAGCTGTTGGCGAATCGCTTTGACGACTGGCACGACACGCTGCACTTCTTCTTCGGTAGACACAGCAGCGGCATTGGGCCGCGTAGACTCACCGCCGATATCGATAATGGTTGCACCCGCGCCTATCATGTCTTTAGCGTGAGTGATGGCGCTATCAATCGCAGTAAACTGCCCACCGTCAGAAAAGGAATCAGGTGTGACGTTTAAGATCCCCATAACATGCGGCTGTGATAAATCTAAAGTTTTATCGCGGCTCGTTACTTTATAGCTAGGTAAAGGCTGGAATAATGACATAACTTATCCATGATAAATTGTATTTTACAGAATTGTTTTAGCGGTATTTATACTGTTTAAGATTATAAACGTCCATGATAGCAGCAAATCTTATTCTGTCCTAAAGCCTTCGTCAAATGATACCCACAAAAAAGCCCTTTATCAAAAAGGGCTTTTTTATCGACTATCTATGAGATTGTAATAAACGAGAAACTACATCGCTGGTAATGGCGGCGGTGTAGAATTCGTCGGTTTAATATCAGTTTTCGATAAGTCTACTTCATTAGGCTGATAGATTCTTGGCGGACGAGGCTCTTCACCTGCCAAAATATCCTGCAACTGATCGCGGTCGATGGTTTCCCATTTCATCAGCGCATCTACCATCGCATGCATCTTGTCTTGATTGCCTTCAATCAATTCGCGGGCGATATCGTATTGCTCTTCCAGCATACGGCGTACTTCTTCGTCAACTTTTTGCTGCGTGGCTTCCGAAATCGTCCGACCACCGCCACCAAAGTAGCCCTGTGAGCTATCATCGTCTTCGTAAACCATGATGCCTAACGCATCTGACATACCATATTTGGTTACCATCGCGCGTGCCATCTTGGTCGCACGTTCAAAGTCGTTTGAAGCGCCCGTTGACATTTGATTGATAAAGACTTCTTCAGCAATACGGCCACCAAACAATATCGCAATATCGTTAAGCATTTTCGATTTATACATGCTGGTCTGATCATGCTCAGGTAGCTGCCAAGTCACACCAAGGGCAAAACCACGCGGCATAATCGTCACTTTATGAACAGGATCGGTGCCTGGTAGCAATTCTGCAACCAACGCGTGACCCGCTTCATGATAGGCCGTCGCGCGGCGCTCTTCTTCACGGATGACCATAGATTTACGCTCAGGACCCATATATAACTTGTCTTTTGCGTCTTCAAAGTCATTCATATCAACGCTGCGTTTGTTACGGCGTGCAGCAAATAGCGCTGCTTCGTTAACAAGGTTAGCAAGCTGCGCACCACTAAATCCTGGCGTACCACGAGCCAATGCATGCGCATCAACACCGATAGTATTCGGTAATTTGCGTAAATGTACTTTAAGGATTTGCTCGCGACCTTTGATATCGGGCAGACCTACTTGCACCTGACGGTCAAAACGACCTGGGCGCAATAGTGCTTTATCAAGGACATCTGCACGGTTAGTTGCCGCAATCACGATAACGCCTTCGTTACCTTCAAAACCATCCATTTCAACCAATAATTGGTTCAATGTCTGCTCACGCTCATCATTACCGCCGCCCATACCAGAGCCACGATGACGACCGACTGCATCAATCTCATCAATAAAGATAATACAAGGCGCACTCTTCTTCGCTTGTTCAAACATATCACGTACACGTGAGGCACCAACACCGACGAACATTTCAACGAAGTCAGAACCTGAAATCGAGAAGAAAGGTACTTTGGCTTCACCAGCAATGGCTCTTGCCAATAGTGTTTTACCCGTACCTGGAGGACCAACCATCAAGATACCACGTGGAATCGTCGCGCCAAGCTTAGTAAATTTATCAGGGTCGCGTAAAAACTCAACAACCTCGACGACTTCTTCTTTGGCTTCTTCACAGCCAGCAACGTCATCAAAGTTGACCTTGATTTGGTCTTCAGTCAGCATTTTAGCTTTTGATTTACCAAAGCTCATTGGACCGCCGCCTTTGCCACCAGCGCCGCCCTGCATATTACGCATAAAGAATAAAAACAGACCAATAATCAATAAAATTGGGAAACTGGCTATTAGCAGTTGCATCAAAACACTTTGACGCTTAGGCGCGGTGCCTTGCACTTCAACTTGGTTTTCGCGCAATAGTGGCATTAGCTGATCATCAGTCACAGCTGGACGAATGGTCTCAAATGATGAACCATTTTTCTTCTCGCCGGTGATTTGCTCGCCATCGATTTCAACACTGGCTACTTGGTTTTCTGACACGGCGGTCACGAACTCCGAGTAGTTAAGATTATCCGGCTCAGATGATTTGTCAAAGCCGCTAAACACCAGCACTAAAACACCGATCACCACCAGCCACAATAAGGTATTTTTTACCATGTCGCTCACTAGTTATTCCCATCCCTTACTTATTGGTGTGTTTACTAAACACGTGACGTCTATATATAAACGTATGGCTCACTATTCAATGCCTAGCTGCAAATTATTATTTTTACTTAGGTTTAATGACTCTAAAAACCGAGCAAAATAATAAATAAGCGAACTAAAATGAATGACTGAGCGGTTAAAGCGTTTACTCTCAGACGACTTTGCTTAAAACATAGGCTTGATACGTAGATGTAAAAATATAGATTTAAAACAAAGTTAATATATCATGATATGTGGTGCTAACCTGTATAATTCAAGCAGCAATCACATTTATTCAGTTAACGGATTGTAGCGTTTTTACGCTTATTAATCATAGCCTTTATGGTGACCTTTTATCACACTTTATAGGATGGATGATTCGCGCAACTGCTTGACGTTAAAACCTTTTTATTAAATAGTCAAACCAATGACTACTTAATGGCAATCCAAAACATCTCTTTTGAGCGTGGTCGTGAAGCACCCGGTTTGATACTACGAATTTTACTAAAATCCGCCTGCATCTGCTTGCGTAATTCTTGCGTACCCTCGCCTTGAAACACTTTCATAATAAGCGCGCCACCTTCGGGTAAGGTTGCCAGCGCGAAATCGACCGCCAGCTCGCATAAATACATCATGCGCGGCTGATCAATGGCGCTGTTACCAGCGGTATTGGGTGCCATATCCGATAGCACCACATCGACCTGTCGATTGCCAACTTCTGCCATGATACGCTCGAACACGTCTGCCTCACGAAAATCACCCTGAATAAAGGTCACGTCGGGCAAGGTATCCATCGACAGTATATCCGAGGCAATCAGGACGCCTTTTTCACCGACCAATTTGCCAGCGACTTGCGACCAACTGCCGGGCGCACTGCCCAAGTCAACGACGGTCATGCCTTTTTTAATCAGGTTGGTTTTCTCATTTATCTCCAGCAATTTATAAGCAGCGCGGGCACGGTAGCCATCTTTTTGGGCTTTTTTCACATAAGGATCGTCAATATGCTCTTGCATCCAAGCACTGCTGCTTTTTGACAATTTTTTATTTTCAATACGCGTGACCAAAATGACTGCTCCTATTGTTTGGTAATATACCTGCTTGCAAATACATCGTTTGTAAAACACGACTGGCGGTTTATAAAGGGATTGTTTATGACATTTTTAATAAGTGTCTATTAATTATCTATAAAAGCGCTTTTATCAGCATATCATTGCACTATTGCTGAACAACGAAATCTCGTATCTGTCTCATTACCCTTTAACTGCGAAATTCTCTTGGCAAAAACACTGCTTTATAAACCTGTAGCGTTTATAATGTACTTATACTTTCAGTTTAACATTTTCATCACATAAAATCGTGCAAAATCCTGCTGATCTCATACAAGGTGATCATAGATTATCTATAATGGTCATTATCTGCTCGCAATAGCACCTGCTTTTATTTTTACCAACATCTAGGAATAGTATGCAACTCGATAACGCTACCGTTAAACGCCTAAAAGGCATTGGTCATGACCTAAAACCGATTGTTATGATTGGCAATAAAGGCATTACCCCAAGTATCGCTGAAGAGATTGATCGCGCTTTGACCGATCATGAACTTATCAAAGTAAAATTGCCAGCTGGCAGCAAAGAAGAGCGCGATGTCATCGGCGCTGAACTTGCCGCAGCGGCTAATGCGTCTTTGATACACTCAATTGGCCGTATGGCGCTGTTACTGCGTCAAAACCCAAACGCCAATCCAAAGCTGTCAAACCTTGCGCGTCACGCCCAATAAATAAGCTACCTATTTAATTTTAGCTTATGTTCTATCTTATTGAATAAAAGCCGCGCTGCATTTGCTCGCGGCTTTTATGCTATTCATAGTCAGTTCTAAATAAAATACTACAAATATTATAATGCGCTACTGATATTAAACTCTGGATATTATCGACCTATGAGCCAAATTTTTAATTTATGCTTAGCAACTGATACGCTAGCCGCTGATGCCGAGCAGCTAGGTGTCACCATAGCAGACTTACAAGGCATCGAAGTAGAAGTGGTCGCAACTTTGGTCAATAGAGCTGTAATTGCCCAGCCTACAGAATGGCAATTACAGCTTGATTACTGCATAACGCTACCGCTTAAATCGTTATCAGCGCAATTGTACTGGCCAAACTGGCAAGCTGAACAAGTAGGTTTTGCAGATTATTTATGGGAACAGACTTGTCTTGAGTGCTTTTTAGCGGGCGAGTTGATAAACAGCACCGTTACGATAGATAAAGATAATATTCAAACAAACCCTTATATGGAAATAAACGCTAGTCCTGACGGCCGTTATGCGCTTTATCAATTTGCCGACTATCGTAAGCCTGCGACATTACCGCCAGCGCCGCTTTTACAAAGAAATGGGCAAACACGGGCTTCTATTGATTGGACAGCTACTCCCTTCTCAGTGAGTAACGCCGCTGACAACGCAGCGCTGCAATCGGGTTCGATGCCAACCCCCTCTTTTAATGATCCATTAGCAGCTGGCGCTAAAACTTATCATTTCGAGCGTAGCTTTTATTTATCATTAAACCAATTATCCCAAGTACAGACTACCAACGATGAGATTGGCATTGAATACATCCATCCTTGTGTGATTTTGAGCTTCGACACTAAGTTCGGTACAAGGCTCAGTAAAACAGCGTTATATTTCGCGCCCAATCACGCCGCCCCGCCAGATTTTCACGACATGCAGTATTGGCCAGTATTTGATAAATAGGCCGCAATGGTGCAATCCTCTTAAAACGTTAATGCACTCTACATTTTCCTCTCACGCTTTCTAATTTTATGTTTCTGAATTTAATACATAAAAAAACCAGTAATGTCATAAAGAGCATTACTGGGTTCGGAGAAAACTTTTGAATTACGTTACATCTAGCTGCTGCTTATTTGTCAGCCATTGCAAGGTAGATACCGCGATCTGATGCATCATCGACGTATTTTGAATCACGCCATGTCGTGTAGTTATGATGACCGCTGTATGGGCTAATGCTGTTTTGACGGAAGTCAGAAACCCAATCATTACCATCAAATATTTGAATATGGCCATGCGGGCGTCTTGAGGTGCGATCATAGACCACGACGTCGCCTACTTGTGGCTGCGTATTGTTACTGATTTTGGTAAAGCCAGCTTGGGCCAATGTGCCACGAGAGGCATACTGATACGCTGAAGGGTTAGGCGTAAATTCATAACCCGCTGATTGTAGGGCTTTACGCACATAACGAGCACAGTAACCACTACTGCTAGATAGCGCCACACGTGAAGCATTGGCGGCGGCAATCGCAGGTGCAGAATAACGATCTGGCACTGAGCTTGCTTGCTGCTGACGCTGCTCATAAGACAAGCGGCTGGTTAGCGAGGCAAGCTGATATTCTTTTTGCTTAGCATGGGCACTAAGATTGTCAATTGCTTGACTGATTTCATCATTGCTTGAGACATAAGCACCACTTTTAGTGCTATAGATATTGCGACTTGAACCGTAGTTCGCAGAAGTAGAGATATTGGTGATGGTATGACTCAAGGTATTATTTGGTTGAAAGGTTGTTTCGACAGCACCACTCGTCTGTGCTATACCCATTCCCAATACTGACAAAATTAATAAAGCTTGTTTCATAAATTTACTACCTATTGTAAATACAGGATTGCTCGCCGTCCGTGACAAAGCATGAATTAATTTAGGGAAGATGACCATGAAATAAACATGATAAAATCCGTAGTACAAAAGCTCGCTGTTTATGATGAATATCGCTGCTGTCACCTAGAAGATGAGTGTTTACGATGTCAAAGAAACAACCTAACCGACTTGCTAAACTGATTGATCATCAAGCTTTTGCCGGTAGCGCACTACCACAAACTCTTGCTGACAATATGCGTTTATATCTACAAGCAACGACCGAGGTAAAAGAGCTTTTGGTAGATTGTCTACCTGAGGAAATCCTCAATAACTGCTGGGTCGTGGGCTTAACCGCTGAGCAACTTATACTCAGTGTGGACTCGATGACCGCTGCCAATCATATTCGCTATTTGCAGAACGCCTATTTGCAGGTATTAACAGAGCAGTCGATTACATTTAAACAACTCAAGCAAATTCGCGTCGTCGTAGCCAATATTCCCGCTCATAATAATTATTCTAAATCATCACAAGCGTTATCAGCGTCCTTACCAAAGCCTCGTAAAGCCCATGAAAATCAGGCCCTTAGCCAAAACACAAAGCGGACTATATCACAGGCTGCAGAGCATGTCACCACCGATAAAAATCTTAAAAATGCACTTTTGCGCTTAATTAAATCCTAAAAAATTATGGTTTACTATGTAAAGTTATGTAAAACAAACCCATATTCGACCCAGATAAAGCTGCGTTTTTGTAATCTTACAAACAAAAAAAATCATCTGTCAGTGTGATTCATAATGTGAACCGTACTGACAGATGATTTTTTTATCTCCTACAGCTTTTATTCTATCGAAGTTGTAGCTCATTTTTTCAAAAATAGATGAGAAAATATCTATTTAAATGAATATTATTTAGTACTGCTTATAACCAAGTTATGTAATATTGCGTAAATGTTTCGATACTTCGTGTATATTCCTGTATTTATCCTTCGACTGTTATACGATTCAAAGGTAAATATTCGATAGGACAACTTACATTGTCATCAAAAGTTACAATTTCAAAGTTACTAGGATCTGATAATATCTCGCGTACCAGCATATTGTTTAATGCATGACCAGACTTATAGGCATTAAAACGGCCTAAAATAGGATAGCCAATGAGGTATAAATCGCCTAAAGCATCAAGAATTTTATGACGCACGAATTCATCGTTAAAACGTAGACCTTCTTCATTAAGAATATTGGCATCATCAATAACAATCGCATTGTCCATACTGCCACCTAGCGCCAGGTTATTTTGGCGTAGAGCCTCGATATCTCGTAAAAAGCCAAAAGTACGCGCTGAGCTTAATTGTTCAATAAAATTTTGCGTCGAAAACTGCAATTGTGCATGCTGAAAATCTTTATTAATAGCAGGATGGTCAAAATCAATCTCGAAATTCAACTCAAAGCCGTCATAAGGACGCAGCTCTGCCCATTTGTCATCAACTTTGACGCGGACAGGACGCACAATTTTAATAAAACGCTTTGCCGCTTCTTGTTCACAGAAACCTGCTTGCAGCAGCAAACCTACAAATGGCGCGGCGCTACCGTCCATAATCGGTATCTCCGACGCTGACACGCGAATTAATAGATTATCAACCCCAAGCCCTGCTATCGCACTGAGCAAATGCTCAACGGTACCCACACGCGTGCCACCAAATACTAGATTCGATGACATCATGGTATCTTGTACCAAAAAGGCACTGGCAGGAATCGGTTCGCTACCTGCTATATCAGAACGCTCAAAAATAATGCCAGTATTAATAGGCTGCGGATGAAACTCTAAGTCAACAGGTTGACCACTATGAAGACCAGTACCTGTAACGGCTATTGCTGTTTTTATGGTTCGTTGGTTCATGGCTGTCTTCTCACATATTTTGTTACAATTGCCATAGTGTAGCATTACCCGACCCTATTTCGCTAGCGCTAAAAAGCGTTAATTTGCTTATCTCTTTGATTGATAACACTTATCGTCATTATTTTAACGTTTATTTTTATAACGTAACAAATGCTCAATCTTAGCTAAATTATGACTCAAGCCTACTTATTAACCATTAACCTTATACTTTTTTACTTTTTTACTTTTTTAAAAAACAAAAAAGCCAGTATCGAAATACTGGCTTTTTTATCCAAACTATCTAATGATTGCTTTGTTAAAGACTATTTATTCTGTTGACGCTTTAGATAATCTTGAATGCTATTGGTTTTAGTTTTAGGCTGTTCTTGCGTCACATTTGCGCGTACGGGGCTTTCTTGATACTGCGCTTGAGCTTGCTTTTGGCTGTTTAGCGCACTGGTGTGCAAGTTCGGATCCACAGGCTGGGTACTATTAACAGAAGGTACTGGCTGCTCCACGACTTCAGGCTCTTGACCCGCATTTTCATCTAAGGTCAGACCCGTTGCGATAACCGTCACATGCAAATCATCACCCATTTTTTCATCAATAACAGAGCCGTAGAAAATATGGGCATCGTCGATATCGGTGATTTCTTCAACGATGACACTGATTTTACTCATCTCATCGAGCGATAATGACTCAGAAGAAATAACGTTAACGAGTAAGCCTTTGGCATTTTCTAGACGTAAATCATCAAGTAACGGCGATCTGATGGCTTTCTCGGTCGCTTGACGCGCACGATCATCGCCGCTAGCACGGCCAATACCCATCATAGCATGACCTTTAGCCGTCATCGCGGTGCGAATGTCGTTAAAGTCAATGTTAATCATACCTTCGCTAGCGATGGTTTCTGCAATACCTTGTACAGCATGCAATAAAACGTCATCGGCCTTTTTGAAAGCATCCTGCATAGAGATGTTGCCGTAGACGCTCATAAGCTTATCATTGGGAATCGTAATGATTGAGTCAACGAAATTGGTCAACTGCTCAATACCTGCTTTGGCAGCCTTAATACGCTTACCACCTTCAAACTTAAACGGCGTCGTCACAACCGCTACAGTCAAGACTTCCATTTCTTTGGCAATACGCGCAACCACTGGCGCCGCACCCGTACCTGTACCACCGCCCATACCTGCGGTAATGAACACCATATCTGAGTGCTCGAGTAACGCGCGGATGGCTTCTTCATCTGCTTCTGCTGCTTCACGACCGACTTCTGGGTTTGCCCCTGCGCCAAGACCGCGGTTGGTTTTGGCACCAAGCTGCAATTTATGCGGCGCTGTTAGACGATCGAGCGCTTGTTTATCGGTATTGGCACAGACAAATGTTACACCTCTAATCCCTTGTTGTACCATATGCTCAACCGCATTACCGCCGCCGCCGCCCACACCGAATACAGTGAAGCTTGCCTGGCCGTTACTTTGAAGCTGATTATCATCTGGCATGGTGTATTTTGACATAAAAAGATTTCTCCAGTTGCAGATAGCGTGATGGTCGATACGTAGTAACACACTCATAGGGCGCGCTATCGACTTACTATATATATAAACGTATTTAATTAAAACAGGGCAATGGCTTAAATAGTCATGCGTTGCCAATATATGCCGTTATGGTACAGGGTGCTGCTATTAATCTGTTTGCTTATTATGCGGCGCCTTACTCTTCTCTGCTTAACGCTTAACAGAGGCAAATTTGCCAGCAGAATTATAATATCTTTTTGAGTACACTCGCAAAACGTTGTCCGGCACTTTGAAAAACACCCTTCACACGACTTTTTTGAATCGCTTCTGGCTCACTTTTTTCACTACGACGAAATTGCTCGCTCTGACTATATAGTAAGGTACCAAATGCGGTTTGATAAGCGCGATCATTGACCTGCATATTCAGCTGTTTGAACGATTCATCATTGTCAAAGTGATTATAAGCGCTAATCGCAGGATGAGTATTGGTCAATACTACTGGCATTTTTAGCAATTTTTTGGCAAAAGGTATCATGCCTTTAATAGAGCTGCCGCCGCCTGAGAGTACCAGCCCTTTATCAATATAGCCTAACAAGTCAGCATCATGTAATTGGCGCACCACCTCGGTAAATATTTGCTCATAGCGGGCTTCAATAATACGCGCTAGATTATAAGTACCGATATTAATCTCATCACCTGAGCCTTGCGGCTTAAATAGAAAGAATGAGCTGGGATCAACGCTATTAACATCAACCGTACCGTGCGTTTTTTTAAGGCGCTCAGCTTCTATCATCGAAATACCAACATCGGCTGAGATGTCCATTGTCACTTCATGGCTGCCGGTAGCAATACAATGGGTGAAAATCAGCTTATTTTCTTTATAGACGCAAATACTGGTGGTACTGGCACCAATATCGACCAAACAAACGCCTTGCTGGCGCTCATCGGGCATCAAGCTATATTCTGCGCTGGTCACCGCATCAAAAACGATGTGGTCGATACCGACGTCACAGCTTTGCAAAAGTTTTTGAATATTCTGACGGCTAGAGACAGGCATCATCATCATATGATACATGACGGTGATATTGTGTGCGACCATGTCAATAGCATCGTCAACCATAAACGCTTGATTGTCGATATAAATACCTTGTTGGCAACAATGCATCAAATAATAATCAGGCGACAAATCTTGTGACTTTGCATTGGATAACGCTTGTACCATATCTTGAGCGCGGACAACTTCGTCTTCTACCCTAACATCTCCAGCACTATTTTTACTTAACAGCTCAGGAGTCGCTAAGGTCAGCCAAACGCTATGCACGCGGCAATTGGCAGTGTCTTCAGCTTCTTGAATCGCTTGTCTGATAGCGCCTTGTAAGCGTTCGCGATGCTTTATCTGACCTTGATAGAAGTCGTTATTTTTAACTTGTCCTACACCCATAATACGTATGTCTTTTGCAGACACAACATTACCAATAACGACATAGACTGCCGTGGCACTTAGATGGACAACAACCAGATTTTCAGTATTTTTCATGGTACCAGACAAATTATCGCTAAACAGGAGAGCAAATGACGTCTCCATTAAATCATTGAAAAATGCGTTATGATCACGCGGTCATATTATCAGTAAACGCTCTTTATCAAGAAGCAAACCGGTATTGGAAATCGACTGCTTTCTTAATTTATGGTGCTTTATTCTTATTGCTTAGTATGATTTTACGATGCTATTTTATGGCGGTGTTTCACCATCTTTTGGGGGCGCCAAATTCCATGCGATAGTAAATCCATTTTTATAACGAAGATCGACAGACTGCATTTCATCGCGGCGATTACTTAATTGATTACCAAGCAGTTGACTTAAATTCAACAGTTTTTGCGCGGTGTTTTCATTGTCAACGATAACACGTAAGCCATTATCAAAGCGAATCAGCCACGTCATTCTTGGCGATAAAATGATATCCTCAACTTGCATATCGAGCGGTGCATACCAGTCGTTAACTTGTTGCATTTGTTGCATGATAACTGGCGCTTGCGCTATATCGCCTTGCAGCGTCGCAAATTGCTCTTGCGTCAGCTCTCTACTATCAGCCGGCACAAAAACCGCCCCTTTGGCATCGACTAAACGCTCGGTACCAAAATTTGCCACGGCCTGTTTTGGCAGCGCTTTCACGACAATACCTTGTTGCCAATCACGGCTGATACTGACTTGATCAACCCAAGCAAGACCGGTAGAGATATCTCTGAGCGCCTGCAAATCAGAAGTAAAAAAACTACTCACGCTTTGTTGGTTCATCACTTGTTGTAACACACGATATTGCGCTACGGTCAGCCCTCTATCGTCAACGTGGATAGCGGCGGGCGGTGCATCACGCAATGCTTTACCGCCCATGACCAATATCAGCACCAGCAAACCTAACACCAATACTGTGAAAAAATATCTGAGCATAGAGGGTATTTGCAAATTAGATTTAGGGTGCGAGGTTTTATCACTCATCAAGTCAGCGATGTCATTGACAGTTTGAGTCATAATACATGTCGTCCCTATTTTTGCTTAAACTATTTGCATAATGCCAATAGTGCTTATTATTAATGGTAAATCTACTAATCGGTACAGCAAGCGATGAAACTGCCATATTATCAATTTATTTGTCTAAAACGAGCGATAAAGCTCAGTTAGGCGCATTAAAACGTAACATTTTTCTTATTTAATGAATAACTTAAAGAAATTGCGTAAATAACTATAAATATCACTAATATAGACCAATAATTACAATATTAACGTATTTTACGTTTAAACAATAGCTCAACCCTTACTACTAACAACGAATTTACACAAGTTTACACGAAGCTGTGTTATAGCAGGGCTAGCGATACATTTGTCTGCATTAAGTAGTGCTCTTCATGGTTAAATGCATGGTTAATTAAAGAACGTTAAACAGCCCATTTAAAGGATATTTAAGCAAATGTATATTTGGCCAAATCTATACTTCTAAAGTTTGCGCTAGAATATGCCAGCATAAAGCCTCAAAATCCATACCGCGAGCTTTGGCAGCCATTGGCACCAAGCTATGACTGGTCATACCCGGTACGGTATTAATCTCGAGTAGCCAAAAGTTGCCTGCTTCGTCTTGCATCGCATCAATACGTCCCCAGCCTTTAGCATCGACAGCACGGAATGCCGCCAAGCTCAAATCTTGCAAGTGCTTTTCATCAGCAGCGCTTAGCCCACAAGGAATATAATAGCTGGTATCGTTACGGTTGTATTTGGCTTCAAAATCATAGAAGTTGGTGATATCAGCAGGCTCAAGGCGTATCACTGGATAAGCTTCGTCATCGATAATAACAATGGTAAATTCGCGCCCAGTAATCCAGCGCTCAGCCATCACCGCGTCACCGCACTGCACCGCCGTTGCATAAGCGGCAGGCAATTCATCGAGGTTATTGACTTTGGTCATACCGATACTTGAGCCTTCATGGACTGGTTTGATAATCAGCGGCAAGCCAAGCATATTCACCACTTGCTGCCAGTCGGTATCCGCGGTTAACAATGAAAATGGCGCGGTTGATAAGCCGCAGCCTTGCCAAAGCTGCTTGGTGCGGACTTTATCCATTCCAAGCGCTGATGCCAAAATACCAGAACCGGTTTGCGGAATATTAAACCATTGCAGCACGCCTTGTAGCAGACCGTCTTCGCCGCCGCGACCATGCAAGACGTTAAAAACGCGATCAAACTTACGCAGCTCGGTAATATCTTGATCTTTTGGGTCAAAATGCGTGGCATTTACACCTTGATTTTGTAGCGCTTTTAATACGGCAGCCCCACTGTCTAATGAGACGCTGCGCTCGTTGCTACTGCCGCCACAAATGACGGCAACTTTACCAAACTGACTGGCGTCTTTGACTTTGCTGTTTGCGATGCTAGGAACGGCCTTATCGTTTTGCTCATTACTTGCAGCATCATCTTGCTGTGCTTGTGCCGCCGCTACCAATGCCAGCTCTGGATTGACAATCGTCGTTTTAGCGTCTGCATTGATACTTTTATCAATGTTGCTTTCATTTTTTTGCTGATTGTTTTCTTGTTTCATGTTTTCTTGGTTATTGATAGTCATGAGTCTTATTCCTAAAATTCTTTTGCGGCTTGTTTGATATATAGATTATTAGCGGCCAATTCGACTGCTATTTGTCCGACATTTCCTGCGCCTTGAGTAATTAGCATGTCATTGGCTTTGAGCAAACGCTGCATGACCGGGGCGATATTAGCTTTATCAATAATCGTTGGCTCAACGGCGCCGCGCAAACGGATACTACGTGCCAAGGCTTTGGTATCAGCACCAGCAATCGGAGTTTCACCAGCAGGATAAACGTCCAATAACAACAACTCATCGACGCTTGAAAGCACTTCGACAAAATCATCAAAGCAATCACGCGTACGGCTATAGCGGTGCGGCTGAAACATCATGACTAAACGGCGCTCAGGGAAGCTTTGACGCGCCGCTTTAATGGTTGCATCGACTTCTCTTGGATGATGACCGTAATCATCAATCAGCAAGACGTTGCCATCGTCTATCTCTACAGACGCTTGCTGCTCAAAGCGGCGACCGACACCGGCAAATTTTTGTAGGGCGCGCGTAATTGCTTCATCGTCGACGCCTTCATCGGTTGCCATGGTAATAGCAGCCAGTGCATTATAAACGTTGTGTACACCGGGAATATTTAAAGTCAAACGTAGTGGCTCACGGTCACGGCGTAAGACGGTAAAATGAGTTTTTGTACCTTCGCTAACCAAATCAACCGCCTGTACATCGTTAAACGGCTCAAGCCCAAAGGTTAATACCGGACGCCCGATGTCATCGATCATAGCGTACAATTCAGCGTCGTCACCGCAGACCACCGCTAAACCATAAAACGGCATATTTTGTAAAAACTGGATATAAGCGGCTTTTAATTTATCAAAACTGTTGCCATAGGTTTCCATATGGTCTTGATCAATATTGGTGACAATCGCCGCCATCGGATGCAAAGTTAAAAACGACGCATCAGATTCATCGGCTTCGGCAATTAAATAACGGCTGCTACCAAGCGCGGCATTTTTACCAGAAGCATTTAATTTACCGCCAATGACATAAGTCGGATCGAGCTTACCTTCCGCCATCATGGTGGTCAGCAGACTGGTAGTGGTGGTTTTACCGTGCGCGCCCGCTACAGCGATACCATGACGATAGCGCATCAACTCGCCGAGCATATCTGCACGGCGTACCACAGGCAGACGCGCTTCAAGCGCTGCCTTTACTTCAGGGTTGCTACGGTCGATGGCAGACGAGACGACGATGACATCGGCATTGGCGATATTTTTGGAATCATGCCCAATCGCAATATCAATACCAATTTCTGCTAAGCGCTTCGTCACTAAGCTTTCAGCAATATCCGAACCACTGACTGTATAACCTTGATTGTTCATCACTTCAGCGATACCACACATCCCCGAGCCACCAATACCAACAAAATGCAAATGCTGGATACGGCGCATTTCTGGTATTTCAATCAAACGTTTAGTTAAAGATTTAGCAGAGGTCGGCATAGGGTTTTCTCTTTATTGAAGACGAACAAATTTGGTTAATAATAAGTAATAAAAATAATAAACAAAACAATCAGCTTTTATAACGCTTGCCAGATAATATCGGCAACTCGCTGACAAGCTTGACGATTGGCAAGCGCATGGCCTTTTTCTGCCATCTCTAAACAGGCGCGTCTATCTAGCATATTCAGCTCATTACTCAGCTTGTTAGGAGTTAGCTCGCTTTGTGGCAGCAAAATCCCTGCTTGGTGCTCGGTCAAGGTGCGCGCATTGGCGGTCTGATGATCATCAACGGCGCTTGGTAGCGGGACAAATATTGCCGCTATTCCAACATTTTGAATTTCTGTCACCGTCAACGCACCGGCTCGACAAACCACGATATCCGCCCAATTATACGCCGCTGCCATATCATCAATAAATGGCTGCACGGTAAATTGATGAGCGCTTAATGCTTCACTATCATACGCCGCTTGCGTAGCGGCTTCATTATCGCGTCCACATTGATGACGCACTTCAAATGGACGGTCAAGCAAAGCCAATGCTTTTGGCAGCGTCTCATTTAACACTTGCGCGCCAAGCGAGCCACCAACCACCAATAATTTTAGCGGCGAGCTATCATTGACATCGTAACGCACACTAGGCTCGGCAACCCCGCTAATAGCATTGCGCACAGGATTCCCCACCGTTTCTATCTTGCTATCACTTTCGCTACTAGCAAAGGTATTCTCAAACGCTTGCATGACCTTGGTCGCCATCTTGGCCAAATAACGATTGCTCATGCCTGCAATGGCATTTTGTTCATGGATAATCAGCGGCGTTTTGGTTAAGCGCGCCGCAATACCGCCGGGCGCGGTGACATAACCACCAAAGCCAACAACCACATCAATCTGATTGCCACGGATGACTTTGATCGCCGCCATCGTCGCTGACAACAAATTAACCGGTAGCTTAAGCAAACGCCCTACGCCTTTACCGCGCAGCCCTTGCATATCAATCGCATGAAAAGGATAGCCAGTCGGTGCAACCAAGCGATTTTCCATGCCATTTGGCGTACCCAGCCAGTGAATAACCGCGCCGCGCTTAGTCAATTCTTCGCTAACTGCTAGCGCCGGAAATACATGCCCGCCTGTCCCCGCAGCCATCATTAATATATGCGGTGTTTTCATGAACGTCTGCCTATCTTTTCTTTATGTATATGAAAGACTTATTATCTTTTGATTGCGCTATCTATCGAACCAAAATGAGCCTATAAAAGCCCGCATAGTATAGTGTAAATCGCTGCCGGATAGACAGCATTTTGTGCCGTATGAATAATAAAAATCCAAGCCGTGATTCATCGCGGCTTGGCTTTTATAAATTCACTTAACAGGTCAAAAAATCATTTTTCATGATTTTTTATCACTTTTTAAAAGTGCTATTAAGAGATACGGTCTATCGTTATAGCTTAGCACACTGTTTTTTAAGTATTGTGCACATAGCTTAGTGATAAATTACTCTATCCTTACGGCGTTGCCTAAACTTATCGTTTAAAGGCTTTATTTAGACCCATACTTTAGAATATATAGCTTAAACAGCCAGTTTTTTCTCGATAGCAATAATAAAGTCAGTTGCAATGTCAGTACCGCATTGGTCATCAATCTCACGCACACAGGTTGGACTGGTGACGTTAATTTCAGTGATACGGCCACCGATTAAGTCTAAACCGACGAACATTAGCCCTTTTTCTTTGACAATCGGCGCCACTACCTCTGCCACTTGGCGCTCAATATCGGTGAGCGGCATCGCAACCCCACTACCACCGGCGGCAAGATTTCCGCGCGTTTCACCTTTTACCGGGATACGCGCCAAGCTATAATCGACCACTTCGCCATCGACGATTAACACACGCTTATCGCCTTGCTTAATCTCTGGCAAATAACGCTGCGCCATAATAGGTAGCGTCTCAAGCTCGGTTAAAATCTCCAGCGTCACGCCGATATTCGGACTATCAGCGGTCAAACGAAAAATGCCCGTACCGCCCATACCATCTAAAGGCTTGACGATAACGTCTTGCTGCTCAGTAATAAATTTGCGAATATGCGCCTGTTTACTGGTCACAATCGTTGGACTCATATAATCGCTAAACCACGTCGCAAACAGCTTCTCATTACAATCGCGAATCGCTTGTGGGTCATTTACCACCAACACACCTGCGGATTTAGCATGGTCAAGCATATAGGTCGCATAAATAAAACGCATATCAAACGGCGGATCTTTACGCATCAAAATCACATCATAGTCGCTGACTGGCGCTGTCGCTTTATCCCCTAACGCATAAAAATCATTGGGGTCGCGCTTGACTGTCACCGGCTGGCTATCGACCATCAATTGTCCACGGTCTAACCATAAATCATGAATCTGACAGTAGCCCAGGCTGTGCCCGCGGTCTTGCGCTGACCACATCATCGCCAGCGTGGTATCTTTTTTATAATTGACCAGCTCAATTGGGTCCATAATGACCAGTATTTTTAACGATTTTTTTTGTTGTTCTTGGCTCATGATAAGGCTCACTTTCGTTATAGTATTAATTATTTAAGCAAACATCTCAAAGACATTGAGGACATAGCGTATGGCTCAAATGTCACTTAAACTTTATTTAAACATGACCTGAGTGCAGCCACATTTGCGATAAATCATACGCCGTACTGGGCGCGGTAATGCTGCATTTTTGCAAGCTGGGCAGCATCTTTATCGGTGCTACTTCCTGCTAAGTAGCTGATTAAATCGTCAATATCGACCAAGGCACGTACCGGCACGTCTAGGGTTTCAGCTAATTCTTGAATAGCAGAGCGCTCCGCCAAACCTTTTTCTTTACGATCAAGCGCAACGATAATACCAGCCACACTGGCGCCCGCTTGCTCTAAAATCTCAACCACTTCGCGCATTGCCGTACCAGCGGTAATCACATCATCAAGCACCCAGACGGCCTTGCCACTGACATCAGCGCCGACTAGATTACCACCTTCACCATGGGTTTTGGCTTCTTTACGGTTATAGCCCCATTTGGCATTGATGCCATGGTGTAGCCATAACGCTTGTGCGGTTGCGGCGACAAAGGGAATGCCTTTATAAGCCGCTCCAAAAATGACCAGCTCTTGCTCGGCTGCCCCATTCATTTTTTCAGCTAAGGCATCGGCATAACCACGGGCTAATAACGATAACATCTCACCTGACGCCAGCAAACCTGCGTTAAAAAAGTACGGACTAATACGTCCAGACTTAAGCACAAACTCGCCAAATTTTAAGACCTGATTGTCTAAAGCCAATTGGATAAATTGATGCGATGAAAATGAGGCGTTTTGTGGATGTTGAGCGTTATTAAGCGTGGCGGCATTCAGCATAGGGTCTTCCTATCAGCAAAGAAAAATGAAAATTGAACAATCAAAAAGTTGTGCAAGGCATTATAGTCGCGTCGGCTTAACTTGACCAACCGTTGATATCATAATCTTGCATATTCGC
Source organism: Psychrobacter communis (assembly GCF_014836505.1). NCBI lineage: Bacteria > Pseudomonadati > Pseudomonadota > Gammaproteobacteria > Moraxellales > Moraxellaceae > Psychrobacter > Psychrobacter communis. Next base: position 30,196 of record NZ_JACSQR010000010.1, on the reverse strand, counting down.
ATAACGCGTCAATAATCCGCAGCGCGATGAGATAGTAAAGTAGCATTGCCCATCGTGACTGACTTGTATGTCCCAGCCTAAATGATAGGCAGCAACGATAATATGCCCCGTAAATAAGCGCACTTGACGATAAGCATCGCGCTGTGCGGGCTCAAACACTATTTGACTAAGCAAATAACTACGCAGATGCTGACAAATTTGCGCCGCGCTGTAGCTGTGATTGATGGTTTTGCGCGTACTACATTGCTTTAAAGCATGGACGGCGACACTACAAGCCATAATATCGGTCGCCAAACTGCCCGCGCCGCTGTCAAATTGCTGCGGCTGCAATACCACTTGCCAATCGTCAGCATAGACGCTATTAAGCAGCTCATCAGGATTATAACGTCTGGTCAATGCTCGTAGGGATTCTGTCTTTAAAGGCTTATTAATATTATTATCAATATTTATGCTATCGACTCTTGCAAACCCATAACGTGTCAGCTTTGGGTATGCCTGTAGCGCGCGCTGAATATCTGCCATATCAAGCAACGTCATATCAGTCAATGGCGATAATAACGGCTGATCGCTATGATTGTGATAAAAACTCTCGGGCAGCTCAATCAGCTTTGCCGCACTGAGCAGTGATAAATGCTCGGCCAATGCTTCTGAAGCCACTAGCGCCCATTTCGATAAGCTGTCCGTCTTGGGCTGATAAAAACGGGTCGAACGGCCATATAAGCGGCGCAGCTGACCATTTAAGCGCCGCGTAGGCTCTGGAATATCAGTCAATGGCCGAGCAGGATCAATTGGCAAACGCTTAGGATCAAAATTAGGATGGACAATCGCCGGCTGCTGACTATTTGCTAAATGAGCGGACTGCTCAGCATGACCTTCTGCAAACTGCTCCTCTGCTGCCATAAAATCAGCACTGGATAAACCATCGTCAGAAGTAGAATGCTGGGTCATAGATGTTCCCTAGGCTTACCAATTTAAAAGATGTAAAAATAAAAACAATCGAACAGTCATTTTACTTTTGATGTTGTTTTTGCTCTTGATGCTGCAAAATATCTCGATAACCTGCTTGCCAATCAGGATAGTCCAGCCAAGCTAACGGAATGTTGCTATGCAAGCGCTTCCCCGTAACCGCTGTTTTATTGTCATCAATAGCAGGTGGCTCTGTATCTATTTGCTCACTTAACCAAGTGCTCAGCTCAAAAGTGGTGACTGTTGCATAATCAGTGGCGATATAAAGTGGTTTTGGTGTGTCTATGGTCATGACATTGGCAATAATAGTAACCAAATCACGATCCATAATCCGATTGCTCCAGTGCTCGGCGGCGACTGGCTCTTTTTGTTTTTCCTGGGCTTTACGCAGCCGCATCAGGCGCTCGCGTCCATAAATACCACTCGGGCGAATGATAATCGCCTTAGCAGCAAAACTTTGTTGTAAAACTTGTTCTGCTTGTAATATCACTTGCGAAGCTTCACGCTCTGGCGTTACAGGGACGGTATTTTCATCAATCCATGCGCCATTATCCTGCCCATAGACACCCGTTGATGAGATAAAAACAACGCGCGTAAGATTGGTTAGTTTATCCGCCAATGTTGCCAGATGCTGAGTGATGGCCAAATAACTGTCATGATAACCGCTGGTCGAATACTCATCGGGGGTGACGATAATTGCTATCGCAGTAAAGACTTGCAGCTGCTCAGCGCTGAGCGTTAACGCATCGGCTTGCAAAAACTTAGCGTTAGCATCTAAAGCATAATGATGACGCTCACGACGTGCCAGCCCCGTGACGTTAAAACCGTCTTGAGCGAGCTTATTGGTGACTGGTAAGCCGATATCACCTTGACCAATAATCAGTAAATTTTGCGTACTCATCATTTATCCTTTGTTCGATAACTACTTGTGAGGACTGTCTATTAAAACCTTTATTAATAAAAGGGCTTTTCATAAAAGATACTAAAAATAGCGTCTATACGACAGCTGTATGTCTTCTTTGGCATCGATACGATCTTGCCATTCGTAGTTAGCATTGATACGTAACGCTTGTTTTTTATCAATATCGTACTGTAGCCCTAATGTCGATATCGGCTGCCAATAATGACCACGGGCATTAGACTCATCGCTGCTGCCATGATACCAATATGGCAGTTGCAATTCAGCCTGCGCACGTAACTGATTGTTAATCTGATAACGGCAACCGGCATTGACGCCTGCGCCGACACGATAGCCTTTATTAATACCGCGGCCTGCTTGCGCCGTACCTGCTAAGAACGTATAGCATAGCTGCGGCGGCATCTCGCCTGTGCCCGCGCTAGGGGTGCCAAAGGCCCACGACCAACCCGTTTCATAACCTAAACTGCCGACTAAATGATCATTACCATCCTGCTGTGAGCCGTCATTTACGCGTGTCGCTTCGATACTTGCGCCCCAGGTTTTACCTTTTTTGGCAGAATTTACCGGATTAAATGAGCGCCCGCGCACCAAAGTCACATTTTGCAAGACCACACTACTTGGCTGATGGGCCTTATCATTATCGGTGTCATACAGACGCAAGGTTGCAGCCGCGCCTTCTAAATCAAAGAACTGCGGGAAACCTGACGGACGGTCAAGGGTATCGTGATAACCTGCGCGCACACCTAAATCCATATAATTATTATCACCACGCTGCCCTAGCCCAATAAAACCTAGCTGCAGCGGATGTCTGTCTATCGGATTGTTATCCGCTACTGCAATACGGCGTGGTAATAACGTTTGTCCGTCGTCTGAAATGCTAGAAATCGGATTTAACTGAGCAGACTTAATCTCATTGAGCGTCTGCTTAGCACTATTATGATAGCCCAATTGCGCACGCTGCTCTTTAACCTTGTTTAACTGCGCTTGACGTAAGGTGCTATCGGCAGGCGTATAATTGGTGCTGGCAAGTAGATTTTCGCTATCGAGCAATTGCACCACATCTGACGGAATCACGGCATAAGGCAGGCGGCTTAATAAATGCTGCTGCGGGCGTACCACGTCAATCAAGCGTAAAATCTCAGACGCACAGTTATCGGTAGTAAAGTAATACGGTAACTTCAAATCCTTGGTCTCCCAGACATGTAGCATAATCTGCTGCACTTCCACTGGGGTCAAAGCCAATTGATAGGTCCACGCATCGCGCTCATCTTCTTGCAGATACTTCGCCAGCTTCTTCGGATATGGGTCAATTTCAATCAGATTATCGTAGCCACCGCTCATCGACTTGATGGCATAGACCAAAAAGTTATCGCTTGAGTCGCCACCTACCGTATAATTTAGCGCCACTGCATGATGAATCTGACTTGGATCGGCAACGCTGGCTTTAGAGTCAATACGCAATAATGTATGAGCAAAAGCTGAAATAGGATTGTCTAAATACTCTTGCGCAAACATAATAGACAGCTGCTCGGGCGCCAGCTTTTGCATCCACTCATTGAGCTCTGGACAGTCGACTTGCAAACCGCTTTTGTCGATATTGAGTGTATCAGTCAGCCACTGGACGCGCGCGGGAAAACGACATAGCACTGAGTTTTGTACTGAGCTTTCTCCTAAATTTTTAGTCGCACGATTGGATGCACTATTACTAGCAGTCCTGTTATCGGGAGTCGTAGCCATTTCGTCAGCAAGGGCAACCAGCAAGGCATCAAGCTCGGCCGCTGAATCATGCTGTCCATTTTTGCTTAAGTAAAATGCAGCATCATCAACGATACTGCTGTCTTTTTTCTTGCCGATGAGATTCCTTTGATCATCAAAGAAATATAACAATCGTCGCCATGTTATATGCTGAGCGAGATTTTTTGCTTGTGCGTGCGCGCGCCATGATGCTAATAGCTGCTGTGTATCGGCGTTATTAATATTTTTAGTATGAGATGTAGAAGAAGCTACCTTTATCTTTGGGCTGTGACTTTCTTTGATGATATTATTTGTTTCGGCATTTGCTTTGGCAACAACGGGCTTCGTATAAGCCGTTAATATTGGCTCGGCATTTTGTGATTTAGCATCCGTAGTATCTAGCGCCAACTCCGCTGTCGTCATGAGAGACGCGGGCGTTGGCAAAAACGCCTGTGCTTGCGCGCTCAGTAGCAGTCCAGCTATGGTAAGCGACAAACGCGCTTGCCTGCCAATGTTTGTTGGCGTGTTCGTTGGCGTACAATCTAGCGCCAAAAGGTTTGAATATATGGACATGAGTAACATCTCGCACTGTGGGGTCAGACGCGTAACGCGTTAGAATTCTATCGAATTATTAGAGTGATATGATGTATCACTGTCTTAAAACATTTTAAACAACTTTTTTTAAAGGTTATTTTTAGTTAAATGCGCCATTTATTGATAATAAAATATAACTAATAGTATTTACTGCGCACTTATTATCACATTATAAAAGAGAGTATTATGTCCATAGCATCGCCAATGACTATTCATACCGGTCGATTATCCGCTGCGACTTGGCTTGCCTCGCCCAACTTTAATAAACGTCCTGAAAATATCGCGATTGATGCTATCGTTATTCACAATATCAGCTTGCCGCCCAATGAGTTTGGCGCTTGCGATACTGACGGTCTACACTACGTCAAAGCCTTGTTTACCAATCAATTAGACTGGGAGGCGCATCCATATTTTCAAACCATTAAAGGTGCAGAAGTCTCAGCACATTTATTTATAGAGCGAGATGGCGCGATTACCCAGTTTGTCGATTTTAACGAACGCGCGTGGCATGCTGGGCGCTCCAGCTACTTGGGTCGCCCTGAATGTAATGATTATAGCATTGGCATTGAGCTTGAAGGTTCAGATTTTGTGTCCTTTAGCGCGGCTCAATACGAAACACTTGCCAAAGTTATCGTCGCTATCTATGACGCTTATCCAAAAACTCGTAGGCATCTTACTGGTCATAGTGATATCGCGCCCGGTCGCAAAACTGACCCCGGTGATTATTTTGAATGGACAAAGTTGCGAGAGATGGTTACCCGCCATATTGCAAGTCAGTCATCACTTTACAACCAAGATTGAGTAAACACTCTTATTAAAATTTCTGTAAATGACAGGTTTTATTCTTTATTGGATCCATTTATCAGGACAATGAAAGTGCTATAATCCGTCAGTTTTTCAACAATGCTGCATTAGCAAACAACCATCAGCAAACAAATTAGCAAAATAGGTTCTCATGGCAAAAAGTCGGTTATTTCGTTCAACCATGGTGGTCAGTAGTATGACCATGCTGTCGCGTATCTTAGGTTTGGTGCGTGATGTCGTCTTGTTAGGCGTCTTTGGCGCCGGCGGTCTGATGGACGCCTTTTTGGTCGCCTTTAAGATTCCCAACTTTTTACGCCGCCTATTTGCCGAAGGCGCCTTTAGCCAAGCGTTTGTTCCTGTACTGTCTGAATATAAAGAAAAATACAGCCTAGAGCAGGTACAGATTTTAGTCAGTCGCACGTCAGGGGCGCTATTGCTAGTATTATCAATGCTGACGGTCGTGGTGATATTAATCGCTCCTTGGGTGGTGACCTTATTTGCCCCAGGCTTTGCTGATCAGCCCGATAAATTTGCTATCACTGCTGAATTGCTGCGCCTAACCTTCCCTTATTTATTGTTTATTTCTATGACCGCTTTTGCCAGCGGTATTTTACAAAGTTACGGGCGTTTTGCCGCGCCCGCCTTTGCACCTGTTTTGCTAAATCTATGTATGATTGGTGGTGCTCTAGTGTTTGCGCCGATGTTTGATGTGCCTATCATGGCGCTGGGTTATTCTGTCGCTATCGCAGGTTTACTGCAGTTATTAATACAACTACCACAGCTCTCGCAACAAAAACTACTGGTCGCCCCAAAAATAGACTTTCAACACGAAGGCGTGCGCCGTATTTTGAAATTGATGCTGCCGGCTATTTTTGGCGTTTCTGTCACCCAGATTAATTTGCTGCTCAACACCGTATTTGCTTCGTTAATGATTGGCGGTTCGGTTTCTTGGTTGTATGCTGCTGAGCGTATGAGCGAGTTGCCACTTGGCTTAATTGGGGTGGCTATCGGTACGGTTATTTTGCCAAGTCTATCGAAAAGTGAAGCGCAAAAAGACGACGTCAGCTTCAAAAAGACCATCGACTGGGCAGCGCGCTTAATTATTTTGGTCGGCGTACCAGCATCGGCAGCATTATTTATACTCTCTGACGTACTCATGCAAGCGCTGTTTTTACGTGGCGAATTTACCCTACGCGATGCGCAAATGAGCTCTCTTGCGCTAAAAAGCATGGCAGGCGGCATCTTAGGTTTTATGTTAATTAAAATCTTCGCGCCCGCCTTTTTTGCCCGTCAAGACACCAGAACGCCAGTCAGAATCGGTATTATCTCTGTCTTTGCCAATATGATTTTTAGTGTGATTTTTATCGGTATCTTTTATTTCTTAGATATGCCGCTACATGGTGGTTTGGCATTGGCAACGACGGGTGCGGCATTTGTGAACGCAGGCTTGTTATATTACTTCTTGCATAAGCGCGAGATTTTCCGCTTTGGCAGTCATTGGAAAAAGCTGTTTGGCCAGTTTGGGCTTTCTACCGCCTCTATGGTTGCGGTGCTTTATGTCATGCTGCCCTATTTCCCAACCGATGATGCGCAGTGGAAACGTATCGTTGCGCTGCTGATTATGTGCGTCGTTGGTGCGGTGGTTTATGGCGTCGTGCTACTAGCAACAGGTTTCCGTCCGCGCCAGCTAAAGCATGGTTAAGCACTCATTATTAAGCAATTATTGTTAAGCTCTGAGTAAGGCTTTAATTTACCAAATCAAAACAAGCTAGGTATGAGAATTGACAATGAATGCGGCTGATAGTTGCCATAATTACTACTAAATACATAATTTCGGGGACTAACATGACGAACAAATCATCAGCTTCACAGACAGCTTTATCAGCAACCTTGTCACGCTTACCAAGCATATTGACTGTTGGCATCCTGTCTACTGGACTCCTTTTAAGTGGTTGTAGCAATAATGATAAGGGCGACACTGAGACTGCTGTCAATAATAATGAAGACACTACAGCAATCACTGAAACATCTAATGACACTGTGACTGACGAAGCAAAATCAGTGGGTACGGATAATATGAGTGAAGATGCGCAAGTAACAGATAGCACTCAAGATAAAACCCTCATTACGAGTGACAATATCAATCCAGTGGCCTCAGTGAACGATGACGCTAAGCAAAAAAGCTTGGTGACCAATCCAACTCAAAATGGCACGCCAGAAGACACGGTCAAACAAGCACTCAATAGCTTATATTATGGCGACGCCAAGCAGGCTGCAACGTATTATAAAGTCGACATGGCAAACTTTGAAGAAGAGCTTGCCAAAACGCAATCCGCATTTCAGCAAACCGTTGATGGTGTGACTTTTACTGATACTAAATACAACGATGATAAAACCCGTGCCACCATCATAGGTGAGATTATGTTAAGAGGTCAAAGCGAGCCTGCGCCATTGACTTATGAGCTACAAAAAATCGATGGCAAATGGAAGATTTTAGGATAAGGCGTCTAGCTGCCATTCTCTAACTTTGCTTCATTTGGCGTTATTACTGGTCATTACTATTTTTATTAATCATCGCTATATTAATTGGTCATTACTATCAGTAATGACCGCTTTGCCAAGCATCACGACATCGGCGATAAAACCCTCCATATCACAAACCTTTGGCATATAGCCCCACTGCTCAAAGCCAAGTTTACGGAACAATCCTAAGCTTGGCTGATTATGGGCAAAGATAAGCGCAACCACGTTATGGATACCTAAGCTCGGCGCTTGCGTCAGCATCCAGCGGGTCAATAAGCTGCCCAATTTTTGACCATGATACTCTTGATGTAAGTAGATACTAATCTCCGTGCTGATATGATAAGCGGGCCGTGTATATAAATCGCTAAAGCTGCCCCAAGCGACGATTGGCGATACTGTTTCTTCGACACTTACCTCTGCATCTTCAACCACAGCTCTAACAATGTAAATCGGCCGCGTGGCACTATTTAGATGTTCATCAAACCAATCTTGCCGCTCTGCGCAAGTCACGGGTGTGAGATTGGCGGTTGCTTGCTTGCCGGCGATACTTTGGTTATAAATGGTTAAAATTGCGGGTAAATCTTCTTTTTTGGCACGCTGTACCGTAAAGCCCTCATTGAGCTTATTAATTGCCAAGACAGGTGCCATCGAATGAGAGGCTTTATGACAAGTAGCGACAGAGATAGCAGCAGACATAGCGTTTCCATGGTTATTAATAGTAAAAATGAATGATAAATAACGGCTAATTAGTCATTAATGTCTAATACTTAAGGCTTAACACTTAATCGTTGCATCTCTCATCTAATCTAGCTGTACGTAGCGGAAGCCAGATAAAAACCATACCTTTTGGGCTGTTAGCATGGTTGTTTGATTAACAACAGACTATAGGATGTTAGTATGGCTATTTTACTTTATAATGACTGATTTTAGACACATCAATCTTTGGTAGAGGTGTGTTTTTTCTTTTTTATCCGGTCTTATCTATCATAGCTGAAAATTTATGAACACCTATTTTCTTGAGCAACTGATGGCATCGCCAAGCGCTTTGTCTGCCAATACTAGCCCAGTAGATTTAGCGCCCTGCGTGCTGACTATCGGTAATTTTGATGGCGTACATTTGGGTCATCAAGCGATGCTTGCGCACGTGCGTGATATTGCCAAGGCGCAAAATATTGGCTCGGCAGTCATGATATTTGAACCGCAGCCGCGTGAGTTTTTTGCGCCAGCTACCGCGCCTGCCCGCCTCACCAATCTTACCGAAAAGCAGGCTTTGCTGGCAGAGTATGGCATTGAGACTTTGATTGTCGCAAGCTTTGATGCGGAGTTTCGCTCGCTATCAGCAAATGCATTTGCCGATATCTTAGCGCAGCGTTTGAATGTACAAGCATTGGTATTGGGTGATGATTTTAAATTTGGTCATGATCGTACCGGTGACAGTCAGTTTTTGCGTGATTACGGCTTAGATGTGACCAATCTGCATACCGTGGTCGATGATAAAGGCAAAGGCGCGCGCATTAGCTCTACACGTATACGTAACCTATTGTTGGCCGGTGACATCGATGCGGCTAATGCCTTATTGGGTCGCGATTATGCGATGACAGGCGTCGTCGTTGGTGGTGATAAAATCGGTCGTACCATGGACTTCCCTACTGCAAACGTTGATTTAAAACGCATAAAACCTGCTCTACATGGCATCTTTGCTGTCGATGTCGTCAGCCTTGATGATAATGGTAATGTCATACCGAACGGCTTGACCGCACTGACAGATAGCGAAAACCCAGGGGTTGCAGGTTTACGCCCGCATAGTTTATTTGGTACTGCCAATATTGGTATTAGGCCGTCAGTAGATAAAGAGCATGATTGGCGCTTAGAGGTACATTTCCCTAAGCTACAAGCAGATTTATACGGTTTAACCTTACAAGTACGCTTCTTGCATTATTTACATGGCGAGCGCCATTACGAGAGTTTAGAAGCCTTAAAAGCAGGTATTCATAATGATGTTATAGATTTACTCGAATGGCGTGCTAAGCAGTCGAATTAAAATAGTAGTTATGAGCCTATAAAAGCGTAATGTATAAAAAAACCCACAGCGTGAATAACGTTTGTGGGTTTTTATTTAGTCTAATATTTTATTATCTTTTAAGCATCAGGATGCATACGCACGTTTAAGTCATCGATAACTTCTACCCATGCGGCATCTTTATTCCACTCTTCTTGCAAAAAGGCACGCTGGTTGTCATTCCATACCGCCGCTTCGATTAACTTCTCTTCTTTTGCCAGTTTATTATTTTCGACAAAACTGTCAATCGCTTCATCCGAGCTATCTAGCCCCAATTGCGCAAAAAGTTCATTCATACTATATTCCGGTTCACCCAACATACCTTTTCTCCTTAAATGATACAGATTTAATTGTGTTTATTGTTTGGATTTACCACTTTATTGTAGCAAGCTTGCTGCTAATAGCTGTTAATCAACGTTTAGCTAACGTTAGCAATTGTATTGATGGTTACGCAAGGCACAAAAAAGCCCTCTATCGTAGAGGGCTTTTCAGATTAAATTCTATATAACAGCTTGAGTAGATTGCCTACTTATGGAAGCAAGTGTGCTACTGCATCACGCTCTTCGCTAAGCTCTTGCTCAGTTGCGGCCATTTTCTCTTTTGAGAAACCTGACGACACGTCAACGCCTTCTACGATAGACCAGTCGCCGTTAGCGCAGGTTACTGGGAATGAGTAGATTAAGCCTTCAGCAATACCGTATTCGCCGTTTGAGTAAACGCCCATAGATACCCAATCATTCTCATCAGTACCTAGTGCCCATGTACGTACGTGTGCAATGGCAGCGTTGGCAGCAGAAGCGGCAGATGATGCACCGCGCGCTTTGATGATAGCAGCGCCACGTTGTTGTACTTCTGGGATATAGGTGTTTTCGTACCAATCACGGTCAACCAAATCTAACGCTGGCTTACCGTTTACAGTTGCAGACGTTAGATCTGGATACTGAGTAGATGAATGGTTGCCCCAGATAGTCATGTTTTTGATGTCGTTAACAGTGCTGTCTGTTTTCTCAGCCAACTGTGCCATGGCACGGTTATGATCTAGGCGAGTCATAGCAGTAAAGTTACGTGGATCTAAATCTGGTGCATTACGCTGAGCGATAAGCGCGTTGGTGTTGGCAGGGTTACCGACGACCAATACTTTTACATCACGGCTTGCAACGTCGTTCAATGCTTTACCTTGGGCTGAGAAAATCGCAGCGTTGGCTTCTAGCAAATCTTTACGTTCCATACCTGGGCCACGAGGACGTGAACCGACTAGCAAAGCATAGTCTACATCTTTGAATGCAACGGTCGCATCATCAGTTTGAACGATACCGGCCAATAATGGGAATGCACAGTCTTCTAACTCCATGACCACACCCTTTAGGGCGTCAAGTGCTGGGGCGATTTCAAGTAATTGCAGAATAACTGGCTGATCTTTACCTAGCATCTCACCAGATGCAATACGAAATAACATAGCATAGCTGATATTACCAGCGGCACCAGTGACGGCAACACGTAAAGGCTGTTTCATTGACATTGAATACTCCCTAATTATAGATTAGATAATTTACGATTCTAATGGATGGTTGTAATAGATGGTTTTGATTGATGAATATCGTTTGAGATAGCGACCTGCTCGCTGAATATAGCAGTCATAAACCGTTCACTAGTGTAGCACCTCAGACTATTAACCGTCTAGAGAAAGCGCGAACGCGTTTGCGGACAATACAAATTATATTGTTACATTTTATACAGATAGATAATGAAATTTTTGGCACAACATTAGAGGAGTAAGGCGTTAGAGGAACTTCAAGAAAGGTGCAAAAGAAGTATTAAAAGACGGCGAAAAAGTGTTTTAGATAGAATAATGGCTAATATTTTAGGAGAGTTATAAGAAAAATTGCCTATATTTTTGCCATTTGTACTTCACTGTTTTATTCATTAAAGGCAGAAAGAAGGTGATTAATGCGCAATAACTCAATGTCAAAATAGAATTATTTGCCGCCTGAAATAATAAACTTACTACCGCAGTTGTCGACGACATTGCTACAAGTGCCGAATGAGCTGCCTTCATAACATACGTGCACATCAGTCAATACCATTTGCCGACGCGTGCCTACCTGACAAATCAAATCAACGCTATTCGCTGACATACCATTATTCAAGCGGGTCATCTGACCGACAAAACGCGATTTTAATACCGTATAGCTGTTGCCTGTATTTAACTCATTCGGTAGCTTTAAGTCGCCGGCATAATTGGTAATTTGGCGAAAATAACTACTGGCGCTGAGAGGGCTACAAGCGCCATAGCGTTGCCAGGCTTGGGTACGCACCGTGGTATCAGGCATGATACGGTTGACAACTTTTAATTGTAAGGGCGTCAAGCGTGGCTCACTGCCACGGCCGCAGCGCTCGCCATAGCCCATATCGAGACCTGAAACGGTAAGTGAATAGCCTTCTAAGCACTGGCGCATACGTGCGCGCGTTGGCTGTAAGCTACATAGCGCTGGCGTCATCTCAATCATCAACACTCGCTGACCCGGTTTACTGGCATTCGCCGCTTGGGCTGGCAGCGTTATTGCACCCTGCAACAATAGCAAAGCGCTTATACCAAGTGCAGCATTACCTTTATTGTCATACTTTGTACGTAACCAATATTTATGAAAATGCTCTGATAGCGCTGTCTTTGACATCGAGCCCACCTTTGTCTGAAGAGTTAATTGACGCTTAGCTTGCGACGATATGGGCAACTTGAAATATTTTTTAATCATAAGAAGTTAGAGCATCTAGCAATGACGAATAGGAGCTTTTAGGATTCATTGATTTCCACAATCCAAACTAAGACACTGATCACATTAGGTTGCTTGAAAGTATTTAGCCTTCTGGGAGTGAGTCCGCAGGCTGGGAGTGAGCCAACAGAAAATTCAGACGGAAACTCAAACAATGGTAGCAAATTGCTTTTTTTAATCTATAGCAGAAACGTAAACATGGCTGATGCATCGTATAATATAGTGAGTGAAAAGTCATATCGATACATCATGCACTGCTGATATCAATTTTTCTTGCTTGCTGTGCCTGCGCAGACAGAGGCTACAAAAAATTGATATCAGCAATACCGTCGCCTTTTTAGGATATTTTGACTATAGATCGTATACTGCTTTTAAATGAACCCTATAAAAAAAAGCCATTAACAGCGAGCGATTAATGGCTCTTTAAGAAAATAAAGAGAATTAGAAGGCGGCTGGAATGGTTCCCATGCGCTGACTAATAGGCTGACCGCGACCCAGCAAACTGCTATAGATGGTGGCGTTTTCCATTACATGTTTGACGTAATTGCGCGTTTCAGGAAAGGCAATCGACTCGACATATTGGTCGGCCGCAAGTGAGCCATAAACTGGCTGCCAACGTTTGGCATTGTTGGGTCCGGCATTGTAACCCGCTGTGGCCAAAACTGGCTGGCTATTCAATTTACCAAAGATATCGCCCATATACCAGGTGCCATAACGAATATTGGTATCACCACTATTGGCACGGCTGGCGCTATAAGTTTCGCCCAAATTACGTGCGATATATTTAGCGGTATTAGGCATGACTTGCATTAGCCCGCTCGCGCCAACGTTTGAGCGCGCCGACGAGACAAAACGACTCTCTTGACGCATGATGCCATACGCCCATGCCGGATCGATACCAGCCGATTGACTATGGCGCACGACCGCCGATTGGTGCGGCATCGGATGCGATAGAGCCAAGTTATTTACCGTATCAGTATTATCAATGGCATAAATTGCTCGATCGAGCCAACCGATATCATAGGCTTGACGCGCGGCCGCAATAATCAAATTATTATCGCGATTGTCACGCGCTTTTTTCACCGCCCAGTTCCACTCGCGATTGGCATAAGCGCGGCTGGCATCGGCATTATATAGAGCAAATGCGCGCGCAAAGTGCGGGTTTTGCATGACGCGGGCACGGTCGGCGCTACTAACGTTAGGTAAATTACTGCCACCTAAGCGGCTGGCATCAAAACGTTGACCGACTTTATCCTTGGCCATCAAACCATAGTATTCATTGCTTTTCGCAAGATTTTGATACATTTTTTTGGCAGTGTTGCGTTTGTTGGCATCACTTGATTGCTCATAAGCACGCGCCAACCAATATTGCCATTGATTGGTTTTTTGCATTTCAGCGTCCATTTTTGAGATGGCTTCGACCACATCATCCCAACGACTAAAACGAATCGCCGCCATGGCATAATATTCGGCTTCTTCAAAGCTAAAATCATTATCTAAGCTATTACGGAACCAATCGACCGCTTCCACATTAAAACCATCGTCAGTATTGTGGTTCATACGCTGAACGCCAAGAATGCGATAAGCATAGCGACGGGTGTCATCGTTTAATAACTTCGCTGCGCGCTGATTGTCTTGTTTCACATCAAAATCTAATTGTAGCGCTGCCTCACGGTAGGACTTTTCTGCCAAGCGCCCCATGGCATACAAATACAGATATTGATTCATCTGGCTGTTTGGCTCGCGAGCAAAACGGCTAAAAAATGCTGAGGGATTGAGCTGAATTTCACTTAACGACGAGTAAGGAATCGGTGTACCCAACTTTGATGACAAAGCCATAATATCGCCAGTCTTACCTTTACGCAGCATACGTTTGAGACGCGATACCCTATCTTGATTGCTAATCAGCGCATTATTATTCATCTCTAACGCCAATTGATCACACAGCGCTGGCTGTTTTTTGGTGGTCAGCCAGACATCGGACTTGGCCGCCATCGCGCGCATGCTATCGCCGCCGTTATTAAACCCAAGGGCAACGGCGCACTTTTCACTGTCATCGGCATTGGTAATGAGATTTGCCACTTGGCGTACGGCGGCATAATCATTGGAACCCGCTTTGGTTTCTGCAAAATCGGCAACCAGCTTTTCTGCCATTACCGTCTCTGGATACTGGCGGACAAACTGTGTAACCGCCGCTGGGCTTTGTGAGTTTAGGTCCAAATTCATACGCCAATAAGGCGGATACATGGCAAACAAACCGCCATTCATCTCCTGCTCATAATTATAAAGGGCGTTGACATCACCGCGATCTGCGGCGATAGCTGCTGCTGTAAATGAGCTTGCGCCACTATCCGCTTGGTAACCGCTGTTTGCTTGATAATTGCTGTTTGGCTGCGAGCTTGGCGCTTTATAGTTATCAGGTTGATAGCTTTGCGGTTGATAGTTGTCCGGTTGGTAGCTACCTTGTGGCTGATAACTATTGACATTACTACTGGTATTATTGCCCCAAGTAAGCTCAGCATAAGCTCCTTGTGACAATGCCAGCGCGCCCATCGCCGTTGCCACACTCAGCACACTGGTTTTTAGCATCGTTGTTTTATGATTTTTAGGCATATGATTTTGATAACTGGCATCTTTATCCTTGATACTCGGGGCAACTTGCGGCTTTGACATACGGACTCTCTTTATAATAAGTCTAAATAATTTGGCTAAATAAACAGCTTAAATCTAGGCTTGAAATGGTATTTTTCACCCTGCTTAGAACGCTCATTTAAACAATAGTGCGGATATGGTTGTCTGCATCATACTATACTCGTTGCACATTCAACCATCAGCTTTACTTTTCGTTAATAAATTGGATAGCCATGCGTAACACAAAGGTGTTACGGCACTTTTACTAGGCTTAATTGTGCTAAAAGCCATTATCTGAGCTATGGTAATAGATAAGCAATTGATACTATTATAAATAATCAAATGCCGTCAACAGTTTAAGGCCATGCTAACTTTTCACATTGATGGCAGATTATGATAAAATACGCCACCGGTTAATCGCCTACCCCGCTATATTTTTAGTCAATCATGGACTTCGCTTATGAGTGTTACTGTATTTAATCCCCGCATCGATGACGCTGCTGTTGAGAGCAGGGTTACTGCGCCTGCCGTTACGGCACTCGAAGCGTCAAACTCTGTTCAAGGGTCTACTGCCCAAACCCCAGTCAGTGTCAATGAAAGTGGCGCGCCGAAAAAAGTCTTTGTTACCACTCAAGGCTGTCAGATGAACGTCTATGATTCTGGCAAAATGCTTGATGTATTGGGCGATTCACACGGTATGGAAGTCACCCACAATATCGACGAAGCCGATGTGCTACTAATGAATACTTGCTCAATTCGCGAAAAAGCGCAAGAAAAAGTGTTTTCAGAATTGGGTCGCTGGCGCAAATTAAAAGAAAAACGCCCTGATCTGGTTATCGGTGTTGGCGGCTGCGTGGCCTCGCAAGAAGGCGATAATATCCAAAAACGTGCGCCTTACGTGGATATGGTTTTTGGGCCACAAACCTTACACCGTCTGCCAGAGCTGTATGACCAGTCGCATGAGCAGCGTTCTATCTCGCCTAAAAACCGTATCGGTACGGTGGATGTGTCATTCCCAAGTATCGAAAAGTTTGATTTTTTACCAGAACCAAGAGTAGAAGGGTTTAAGGCCTTTGTATCCATCATGGAAGGCTGCTCGAAGTATTGCTCATTTTGCGTGGTGCCTTATACGCGCGGCGAAGAATTGTCGCGTCCGCTCGATGATGTCTTGGCAGAGATTGATAGCCTTGCTGCCCAAGGTGTTCGTGAAATTAATTTACTGGGTCAAAACGTCAATGGCTATCGCGGCGAAAAAGACGACGGCAGTATTTGCCGTTTCGCCGAGCTCTTGCATTACGTATCGCACGTCGATGGTGTCGAGCGCATTCGCTATACCACCAGCCATCCGCTAGAGTTCACCGATGATATTATCGATGCTTATGCCAAGTTGCCAGAGCTGGTATCACACCTGCATCTACCGGTTCAAAGTGGCTCAAATGCTATTTTGGCGGCGATGAAACGCAACCATACCATCGATGTTTATATCAATCAGATTAATAAGCTCAAAGCCATACGCCCTGACATTCACCTATCGAGTGACTTTATCATTGGCTTCCCTGGCGAGACTGATGAGGACTTTCAAGATACCTTAAACCTGGCAAAAGAATTAAACTTCGATCACTCTTATAGCTTTATCTATTCTAAGCGTCCGGGCACACCAGCCGCAGAATTGCCTGACGATGTGAGTTTCGCAACCAAAAAAGCACGCTTGGCAGAATTTCAACAGGTTATTATCGATTCAACCCTTGCCAAAACCCATGAAATGGTCGGCACTACCACTCGCGTCTTGGTCGAGCAAGTGGCCAATCGTCATCCTGATTGCTTAATCGGTACAGCGGATAATACCCGTACCGTGATGTTCCCTTTTGACGTTGATAAAGTAGATGAACTACTGGGTAAAATCGTCAGTGTACGTGTGACGGATTTTGTCAGTCCGCATATGGTAAAAGGCGAGCTGGTTGAAGTATTGGCTTAACCCTTTATAAAAAGCTGTATAAATGAAAAAGCCGCTCTCTATTTAAGTAGAGAGCGGCTTTTTTGTGTGTGGATGTTAAAATTGATTGTCTTTACTGCGATAACCAATCGGTCTTCCGCAATTGCTGCTTGGTTTCACGGCGACGTTTTTTGCGCACGATATCAATATCTTCTTTTTCATGAATACCGCCTTTTTTGAGCAGTGGATTTAGCGCCAGATAATTTCGCGGTTTTATAGCACCAAATAAGTTTTGATTGGCTGTAGCATCTTGCTGTTCCAGCTGCTGTTCAATCTGTTTGGCCTTTTTTAAGGTTTGTTTTAAGCTCATATTGTTACCTATATTTTTAATATCTCTAAATCTGTTTTGCAAAACCAACTAACCCTTAATGCACATTACTTGCTTTAGCGTATGCACCACTTCAACTAAGTCGGCTTGGTTGGCCATCACTTCTTCAATGTCTTTATAAGCACTGGGTATCTCGTCGATGACGCCTTTGTCCTTACGGCATTCAACGCCTTCGGTTTGCGCTTTAAGCTCATCAATGGTAAATGCTCGTATGGCTTTGCCTCGGCTCATTTGTCGCCCTGCGCCATGCGAGCACGAGCAAAACGATTCATCATTGCCAAGACCTCGGACGATAAAGGATTTTGCGCCCATAGAGCCGGGAATAATCCCCAGCTCACCTTGGTAGGCACTGATAGCGCCTTTACGCGTGACATAGACTTGCTCACCAAAATGCACCTCTTCATTGACGTAGTTGTGATGGCAATTGATGGCTTCTTTGGTAAGCTGAAAACGTGGCAACCCCGCTTGTGGTGACTGCATGGCTTTAACGACCAAACGCATCATCTCACGGCGGTTTTCTAGCGCATAATCCTGCGCCCAGCCTACCGCCTCAACATAATCAGCAAAACTATCAGAGCCTTCAGCAAAGTAAGACAAATCCCGATCTGGCACATGACCAAAGCGCGATTGACGCTCTTTTTTGGCAAGATTAATAAAGTACTGACCAATACAATTACCAATGCCGCGACTACCAGAATGCAGCATGACCCAGACATCATTGTTTTCATCCAAGCACAGCTCAATGAAATGATTGCCACCACCCAATGTGCCAAGTTGCTTTGCCCACGTACGCTCAAAGCCTTTGAGCATCTTGAGCAAACCTGGATGCTTATCAGTAATTGGTCTTAGGCGTTTACCTAACGGATCAAGCGTTGAGTTTTTGGCTTGGATTTGTTTGTGCATATTAAAGCCAACTGGCACTTGCTGCTCGACTACTGAGCGCAATGCCCTTAAGCTATCAGGTAAATCGCTTGCCGTCAGAGATAGACGCACCGCGTTCATACCGCAGCCAATATCGACCCCAACTGCAGCCGGAATGATGGCGGATTTGGTCGGAATCACACTTCCAACGGTAGCGCCTTTGCCAACGTGTACATCAGGCATCACTGCAATATGCGAATGTACAAACTCCAGCTGAGCCAAGTTACGTAACTGCTGCATCGCCTCTTGTTCAATATCTGAGGTATAAATCTTGACTGGTACGCCAGATTTACTATTTTCATTTAATACTAATTGAATGCTCATAATGTATTATTTCCATTTTATTATTTTAATTTACCTATTCTGTTAACTTTATAATTTACTTATTGATTACCATTAAGTAAAACACTCAATAAGTTATTTTTTATAAAAAATAGACAATAAAATACCGCTTCTTTATTAATTAAAAAATCAATAAAAATGTATGATTAATTTATGATGGACGTTTTAAAAAGAAGTTTTACGTTACCTAAATATTAAGATTAAAAATAGCCAACTTAAATAGCACACACATAAATAGTTACTTACTAAATAATAGCGTGAGCTGAGCGAGAATATTGGTGATAACAGTAAGGTAAAATTTTGGATAAACAGCTAACAGCAAGCGCGGAAATGCCGAGCACGATTACGAGCTATTTTAACATAGCGTACCTAGAAGAGGGATAGAGTGAGTAGATATAGAAGGCTATGCGTTAATACCAATAAACAAGATATCACTCATAGCTGATATATACATTCAGCCAAACCTTTTCGAAGTCGTCATTGCTGTCATGCAATTTATACGTTCAATCTTTGAGAACGTCTTGATGTTTAAATAGGACACGATGATTCCTCCGTAGGTTGTGGCCAATGTCAGAGCGACAATAGCAGATTAACTGGGATGATATAGCACCTATAAAATATAAGCACTATAAATCAATGAGATAATAATAACGATTTAAAAAACAAAGTCAATAATTAATTTAATTATATAAAAATTTTCTAGAAAACGTGTCGCTTGTTAAAAAAATCACGTTAAACATAAACCTGATTAATTCCTAAGCCAAGAAACCATTTAATACCTCAGCCAATAACGCCGCGGCAATTAAAATAAATATAACCCCGCAACCGCGATTGAGCCATGCCAAACGCTCACCAACATCAAGCCAACCAGCCAGCTTTTTACCGCCAATGGTATAAATCAGCTGCCAAATCGTCTCGCTCAAAAACAGCCCACAAGTCAGCATAATATACTGCGGCCACAGCGGCGCGCTAAAATTGATAAATTTGGGAAAAAAGGCGGCAAAGAATAAAATCGCCTTTGGATTAGACAGTGATACCCACATGCCCGTTCGAAACAATAACCAATCGCTAGGCGGTGCTTTGACAGCAGCGCTCGAAAGCGAGCGTGGCATAGGCTTATCTGCCATTTCTGTAGTCGTATTTAGCTCTTTATTAACTTCTGTACTCAGCTCGCTGGCATCACTCATCAAGCTGCTACTGCCACTATCCCGCCACGATGCAACACCCAAATAAATAAGGTAAATCGCACCAACGGTCTTAATCACTGTTAATAACCATGGCGATTGACGGCTGATAACATCAAGTCCAAGGAGCGTGGATAGCAGCAAAATAAACAGCCCAAGGCTTAAACCTGCTAGCGTCCATAATGTACGCTTGACGCCATAATTAAGGCCGTACTGAAAGGCCAATAGCATGTTTGGACCGGGAGTCGCTGAGATAAAAAACGTACTTGCAAAAAATACCGCAAACAGATGCCAAGACATCAACGAACCCCTACTTCTTTATAAAAATTTAAATAATACATGCGCCATGTTGAAAAGCATGCGTCATGTTGAAAAAATAAACACCGCCATAAAGACGGTGTATGTCATGCGCATCTATATTGCCATAAAATTGCTTATTGACTATTTTATCAGCTGATAGCGCAACTGTTTAGCAGCTTTTGTAAAAACTCATCACAACGTACCATTTCACTTAGCGCGACATATTCATCAGCTTTATGCGCCTGCTCAATGCTACCAGGACCGCAAATAATCGTTGGGATGCCGCTATTAGTAAACTGACCACCTTCAGTTGCATAAGCGACTTTATGACGTGTATCGTCGCCGGTCAGAGCGATAATTAACGCTTGTAGCTCAGCGCTGTCGTTATCGGTCATCGCTGGTACACTTTCTTCTTGTAGCAGCTCAATGCCAGTATCGGCAGCGCGTGCTTGCATTTGGGTGCTGAGCTCTGCAACTTTGGCCGCAATCGGTGCGAGGATATCGTCTTGTGTCATATGCGGCAGATTACGATAATCAAAGGTAAATTCACACAGATTGGGGACGATATTGGTCGCGGTACCGCCTTGTATGGTGCCAACAGATAATGTCGAATAAGGCACATCGAACAGCCCATCGTTATCGCTTCGATGACTAATCTCTTGGGCCAATTCATCGACATAACCAATCAAACGACTGGCATAGCTAATAGCGTTGACACCTTGGGCAGTCAATGATGAATGCGCTGACTTGCCATGGACGCGGCAACGGTAAACCGCGATGCCTTTATGCGCCACCACCATCGCCATATTGGTCGGCTCGCCAACGATACAGTGGTCAGGCGTAATACCGCGCGCTTTCAAATCCGCTAATAGCAGCGGTGCGCCCAAACAGCCGACCTCTTCATCAAACGACAATGCCAAATGCAATGGGCGACGCAGCTGGCCTGCGTTAGAGAGTTTTACCGCTTGCGGCAATAGTGTTAGCGCACAAGCAATAAAACCCTTCATATCGCAAGCACCGCGACCGTATAGCTTGTCACCACGAATGGTCGCGGTAAACGGCTCCGACGTCCAATCTTGCCCATCGACAGGCACGACATCGGTATGACCTGATAACACCAGACCATGATTGATTTCATCGGCATCTTTTCCCGCTGGCACCGTAACGAATAAATTGGCTTTATTTTTAGCATCATTAAAGGTTAAATCTACCGTCAGGCCTAATTGCTCGCAATACGCTTTCACATCGTCAATCAACGCTAAGTTTGAATGGCGACTGACCGTATCAAACGCAATTAATCTTGTCAGCCAGTCAATACTGTCATTTGGATAATTGCCAGTAGAATAATGAGTATTGGACGTTTCTCGTTCTGCAACGTTATCGTAATTTTTTAGCGTCATAAGACTTCCTTATCGTACTAAGATAAAAAGGCACAGCTTTTTTAATAAGCGTAATAATGAAGACACGCCCTAGCCTTTTTAAGCAGATTTTTTATTTAAGTTTTTTACTTATTTTTTTGAAATGAACGCTGCTGTAGGGCTCTGATTTCTTCATCTAAACCGGCAATCGGACCTTCGATGGGCACATTCGGCGCGACTTCTTGGATACTTAATGAATGGATGGGCGATGTTGAGCTCACACCCATCTCGTCCATCCATTTACCGAGCTGTTTTGATGAGCTGATATAGACAATACGACCAAGCCCCGCCCACGCATGTGCCGCGGAGCACATGGCGCAATGCTCACCCGAGGTATATACCACGGCTTTTGCCCGCGCCTCAGGGGTCATATTTTGCGCGGCCCATTTAGCGACGGCAATTTCAGGATGGTAAGTCGCATCAACCGTATTGGCACGATTACGATCTTCTTGTAATACTTTGCCATTGCCATCGACCAACACGCTACCAAACGGCGCATCGCCCGCCTCTAACGCTTCAACAGCAAGCTCAATGCAGCGGCGTAAATAAACCATCTCATTATCAGTAGTCATCATCATATCCCTTTTATTATTTTGGATAGCTATCCAATAGCCAAGTACCATTTCTCTGGCATCAATCTCAGCTATTTCTCATGCCCTTTATCCTATCATGCTAATTATGATGGGCGGTTTTGATTCATCACATCAACGACCGGCGGCATCGGTTTAGGCAACCTACCTTCTGCTTGTAGCTCTTTGGTGGTTTTGGCATCGATAGCCAAACCAGCAATCAGAGCGATATCTTTCACCGGCTTGCGTTGACGCGTAGCAAAACTGACCGGTACCATGCGTGCAAATTCAAAAATATGCAGATAAGATTCTTCGCCACCTTCAAAGTCTTCATCATCTTCTAATCGAATCGCACCAATTTTTGCCAAATCCGACAGCATCTCATTTTCTTCAGCGCTTAGACCACAATCGGTAATACCAAAACCGGTCATAAAGCCATTTGCCCACTGTTTCAGCGCCATCACGCGCTCGTACAGGTCATGTTCATCATCTGGCACCAGTGGCATATACGCATAAGCATCGTCTTTATCTTTTAACTGAAAAACGATGTCTTCTGCCTCTTCGGTGAGCAAGGTTAATGCGGCATCAGGTAACGGCGCAAAGCTCAACTCCTCAAACACCTTTGCCCAAACTGGCTCGTCAGGGGCATTACAGGCGGTCATCAGCCCCGTCATCAAGCCGTGTACCTCGCTGATAGAAACGTCCGTCCAGTCATCAAACGCAGCCAGCCAAGTATTCCAGCCAGAGATATTGTCATTCATAATAGATGTCCTAGTGATTGATTAATAATGGTAAATACCAACAGACGCCGCCCAATATTACTCATAAAGCGGCAAGTTATAAAAGTCACAAAGCAAAGCGCCATACAATTACTTTGTTGATATAGATATTATGCGGTCACCTATGGCATTATTAAACGCAGAGAACAAAATTCATTTACGCTTACTTGTTAAGGATAAAAACTGACTATGTATGACCAACTTAGAATATTAGAAAAAATGGTACTCGACATCAAAAAACAGTATCAGCTTGTCAGTGCTGAACTTAGCAGCCTCAAACAACAACCAGTGACTGACCCAAAAGAGCTTACCGCTCTTAAAACCAAGCTTGATAGCAGCTATAGCGAGCGTGACGGTGCCAAAAAACAATTAAACGATCTTGATAAACGCTATCAAAGCCTTGCCGAAGCCCATCATATGATTGGTGAAGAACAAGACAAATTGCACAAGCAAATCGAGCAATTACAGCATCAAAACCATGCCTTGCAGCAGCGTAATAATGAATTAAAACAGCAGTATAGCGATATTAAGCAGCAAAATAGTGACTTGAAGAAGAAAAATGAATTGGCCGCTGAGCGTACCCAAGTGGTTTTACAGCGTTTGACACGTATTGACCAAGCCGAAAGTTAAGCAGACGTTGATATTCATTATGCTTAATTTGAGCAATTTTGCTGATTAACTTTATCTATTCAGCATTTAAGTTTATTAGGTTTATCAGCACCCTATTTGTAGCAATGACAGTTAATCATTCACTTTAATGACACATATTGTAGGATTTATCATGACCGATGACCGCGCAAACCCCGTAGAGAGTCAACTGCAAAGCAGTCAGACCCACAACATTCAACCCACAACCACTCAATCAACAGCCACTCCAGCAAAAGACAGTCAAACACAAACCACGCAACCACAAAAAGCCATGCCAAATAATTCGAACCCGCAAAATAACAATGCAAATAGCAATGTAAACAATAATGCAAATAACAACAAGACAACTAATAGTACGGTAAATAGCGCTGCTAAACCTGAAAGTGCCCCTGAGCCGCAAATTAAAAAGGTCGATGTGGCGATTGCGGGCGTAACCTACCCTATTTTTTGTCCTGTACACGAGCAAGAAGAATTGCGTGCAGCAGTTTCCTATATCAACGACTTTGCTCTAAAGTTAAGAAGAGATGCACCAAGTCTTAGCCAAGAAAACCTGCTGGTATTAACCTGCTTAAATTTATATGAAAAAATCCAAATTCATGAAAGAAACGAAGAAGATCGTCTGCAACAAAGCAAACAGTCTGAAGCACTGCTCAAAAAAATCATGAAAGATGCGCATTCCATTTTATAAATTTGCAATGATATTAAATCGCCATTGGGACATTAAAACGATAAGCGCTTAACTCATCAAAGCTAAGCGCTTCTTTAAATGGTGATAAAAGCTTATCGACTTGTGATTAACAACTTATGGCTTACAAGTTAGGCATCTGCTTGATAAGTCTTACCAGCATGAAAATCCGCTTGATGCTCATAATTGCAAAAGAATAATGCTTTATTAGCGGCCATATCATTATTACTATTTAAAGTAGGTGTAGGTTCAAGCACACCGCGATACTCAGCCAAACTATTGCCACAAAAATCACACTGGCGCGGCGTGGTCACATCGCCCTTTTTTGGCATCATGCTTTTTGGCGCACGCGGGTACATAAACTTATAAAAGCCCCACATCACAGCCCAAATAATAAGAATTACAATGATAACAGCCAACACGGCAGTGCTCCTTCGAATAGGGTCTAAAACATTATAAACCTAACGCAGTAGAATAAACGCATAAAAAACTGGCCATATACAGCCAGTTTTTTGTATCGTTAATAAATTAACCGCATAGACGCTTAAACTAACGTCGGTCTATCACTGTCGAACTATAATGAACAAACTACAGCTGCAGCTCACTGATATCAGCCACGGTTAAGAATAAGGCACGCACTTGCTTGAGCAAGGCCAAGCGATTGTTCTTTAACGCCGCATCTTCACTATTGACCATGACGTCAGCGAAAAAGTCTGACAATGGCGCATCTAAACTGACCAGCGTTTGCAATACTTGCGTATAGTCAGCGGTTTCTAGCAAAGGTTTGACCGCCATCTGCGCTTGCTGAACCGCTTGATATAACGTTTGCTCAGCAGGTTCAGATAATAGCGCTTCATCCACAGTGTCAGCGACACTTACTTCTGATTTCGCTAAAATGTTGGCAACACGTTTGTTTGAATCGGCAAGCTCTTCGGCTTGTGGCAATTCACTAAAGGTTTGCACAGCGCGAATACGCTGATCGAAATCAAGCGGCATATGCGGATTGATTGCCTGTACTGCCTGAATGGTATCGACGCTGACGCCCTGCTCGGTATACATCGCCCGATAGCGCGAGTTTAAGAACGCCATCACTTGGGTAAAGGTATCGCCCATTTTAGCAATTTTACTGCCTTCACTGGTGCTATAACCTTTAATCGCTTGCTCAACGAGCGCCACCAAATTAATTGGTAATTGCTTTTCAATCAAAATACGCAAAATTCCAATGGCTGAACGACGTAAGCTAAATGGGTCTTTTGAGCCAGTCGGTGCTTGGTCAATAGCAAAAATACCAACCAACGTATCTAAACGATCAGCCAACGCTAAGCAAATACCAATCGGTGTCTGCGGTAATACATCACCGCTGAACTTAGGCAAATATTGCTCTTGCAGGCTGGCCGCGACGGCTTCAGGTTCATTATTTAAGCGCGCATAATACGTACCGGCGATACCTTGCAGTTCAGGATATTCACCGACCAATGAGCTGGCCAAATCCGCTTTGGATAATATTGCGGCTCGTACCGTTTCATCAACATTAATATCGCGACCTTGCTGCTGCATCAATGTCGCAATAAAAGCAGCAAGCTTAGCAATACGTTCAGACTTTTCCCAAATCGTACCGAGCTTATCTTGGAAGACACGCGTTTTTAGGCTTTCAGTCAAAGCAAATAAAGGCTGCTTTTGGTCTTGCAAGAAGAAAAACTCCGCGTCCGCCAAACGCGGACGCACGACTTTCTCATTACCTTCGATGATTTGATTCGGATCTTTTGACTCAATATTGGTGATAAAAATAAAGTACGGCTGCAATTTGCCTGCTTTATCGGTCAAGCAAAAATACTTTTGATCCGCTTGCATGGTCGAGATAAGCGCTTCTTGCGGCACTTGTAAAAAGCGCGGCTCAAAGTTTGCTCGCAGCGCAATCGGGAAATCAACCAACGCCGTCACTTCATCTAACAAATCTTGCGGCACGATAGGATCGGCATTAACTTCATCGGCTAGCGTTTTGACTTGATTTTTGATCAACGTTTGACGCTTATCAAAATCCGCCACGACTTTTAAACCATCGAGCAGCTGCTCATAATCATTGGCGTGCGTAATCTCGTGATAGTCAGGACTGTGGAAGCGATGACCGCGCGTTTGCTTGCCAGTTTGATGTCCTTGGATAGTCGCATCAATGACCGCATCATCTTGCATCAATACCGCCCATTGTACCGGACGTACAAACTCATTGCGGCTCGCGCCAGAACGCATACGCTTAGCAATCGGCAAATTATCAAGCGCGGTTTGGAAAATAGTAGGTAGTAACTCAGTCGTCGCTTGACCCTGAATAATCTGCTCATAGCCGACATAATCACCTTTATCGGTGTTAATAGTGATCAGCTCACTGGCGTCGATACCTAAACCCTTGGCAAAACCCATCGCTGCGCGCGTTGGATTACCATCGCTATCAAACGCCGCTTTAATAGCCGGACCACGTTTTTGCTCGCTACGATCAGGCTGCTTATCACTGATACCCTCAATTTGAATCGCCAAACGACGCGGCGCGGCAAAGGCTTTAATACTATCGAAGCTAATTTCAGCTTCATTTAACTGCTCGGTGACACTTGCCTGTAGCGCATCACGTAAAGGTTTTAGGCTTTTTGGAGGTAGCTCTTCACACCCCAGTTCAAATAAAATAGTACTCATGGGATGCTCCTATTTATTATTGTTAGTAGTTTGATTATCATCTGTATTTTCAGTTAGCACATCTTCTTTTGGCAAATACTTATCGAGCGCCGCTTGACGATGCGCTTCATCTGCCAATGGGAAGCCCAATTTGGCGCGTGCTTCGACGTAACCAAAGGCAACTTTACGCGCCAGCGTACGTACACGCAGAATGAAACGCTGACGTTCTGTCACCGAAATCGCACCGCGCGCATCAAGTAAGTTAAAGGCATGCGAGGCTTTTAGTACCATCTCATAAGCTGGTAATGGCAACCCTTCAGCAACCAACTTATCAGCCTGCTGCTCATAAAAGTCAAACATCTGACCCATCATTGGCACATCAGCATGCTCAAAGTTATAGGTTGATTGTTCAACTTCGTTTTGATGGAAAACATCGCCATAGGTTACGCGACCAAATTCGCCATCTGCCCAGACCAAATCATAGACGCTATCAACGCCTTGTACATACATCGCCAAGCGCTCAAGACCATAAGTAATCTCGCCTGTCACAGGGAAACACTCGATACCGCCAACTTGTTGAAAATAAGTAAACTGCGTCACTTCCATGCCGTTAAGCCAAATCTCCCAACCAAGCCCCCACGCACCAAGCGTTGGCGACTCCCAGTTGTCTTCGACAAAACGCACGTCATGTACTAATGGATCAATACCGATAGCGCGTAGTGAATCCAAATACAGCTCTTGGATATTGGGTGGATTGGGCTTTAGAACCACCTGAAATTGATAATAATGCTGCAAACGGTTCGGGTTATCACCGTAGCGGCCATCGGTTGGACGGCGCGATGGTTGCACGTAAGCCGCATTCCAGCGCTCAGGACCTAGCGAGCGCAAAAATGTCGCGGTATGAAAGGTACCAGCGCCGACTTCCATATCATAAGGCTGCAAGACCACACAGCCCTTATCAGCCCAGTAGTTCTGTAAGGTGAGAATTAAATCTTGAAAAGTCATCGGCTGAGCATGTTTTTCTTGTGTCATCGAAGTTGTCGCTTGAGATGTCATAGTTTGGATTGTCATAGTTTGGGGCATGTCATAACGCCGCGGTGGAATGGGTATTATAAAATAAGATATTAATAGCGCGCGTATGGCCTATTTGGCAACGACGCTATTTGCCTGCTCACCTTACTAAAAATTGACCATTTTATCTATATTTAGCACAATTAAATTTGTCTAAACCGCTTAAATAGTCAGTTATTTGCTTGGTTCATCATCAAAATCTACCTATCAGCGTCGTTAATCCAATAGATATAAAAACAAGATAAAAAAATACCCAAATGCGTGAGCATTCGGGCAGGAGGAAAAGTGTGTCGCAGGCATCCTGATGAGTCAGGCTTTTTGTTTTTTCATGGGCTATTATTTTTATTTTAGCCTTGTATTTTATGTTCTTAACGTTGTCTTTATTTAGATGACTTTAGATTTAGATAACGCTAATATCGACAAACAATATTCATCTTAACTTTATAACTTTGCTTTTAGTGATAAGACTGATTATTTGCTTTAGGCATGATTATCCATAAGATAATATAAATTAAGATGCCTGGAACAGCGGCGCTCATGGTGGAGACAATCACAAATAACAATCTAACCCATGTTGGCGACCAGCCAACATATTCTGCAATACCGCCCATCACACCTGCGATCATACGATTATTTCTTGAGCGATGTAATTTTGCTAACTTAGCCAAATCAAATACCTCTCTTATTATTTATGCTTATTTTGAATGTATTATTTAACGTTATTTTCTATAATTTATTTTGAAACGTTATAAAAATTCATAACCCTTTTGAACTTACGAATAAGTATAGCAACTATTGACTTTTTATCTGTTGATGATATAGACGTGCTTTGTGAGTTTATGCTACTTAAGCTTACTCTAAGCTCTCATAATTACGCCTAAACTCCTGATTTTAAATAACTATTTCAAAATGTTTCATCATACACTTTGTTTCGCTTATATTACATATTCTGTTACAACTTTAAAAAGTTCAAGCAATCACTTTAAATCTGTTTAGGTGGAAAAACTTTATTATCTATTGATAATTTAATATTAAAAGTCCTTTATAAAATAACGCCTATTTACAATAACCTACCTGTAAATCTATCCAAACCTTTATACCATGCTATTAAATCATCAAGGCTTAGGAAATATGAATTGCCACGATGAATCATAACTAAAATAAAAACAGCACATAAGGAAAGCTATGTACGAATCAGGACTAATGATTGGACATTTTGAACCGCTACATTTGGGACAAATGCGCAGTATATTGGATGCCGCAGGACAAGCAAAGACGCTACATATTGTGATTATGATGCACCCTGCTCCACATCCAGACTTCAATATTACCTTGCAAGATAAGGCACGTTGGCTACAGATGGCGTGTGCAGATTTGCCATTTATCCATATTCATACCACTGATGAGATTGAGCTGCCGCTACATGAAAGCTTTGCCGATGTAAGCATCGATATTGTGGCGAGCAATGCCAAGCTGCAACGTTTAAAAGATGCATTAGGCCTGCCAACAGAAACGGTATTATTCGTTGCAGAGAACCATCCTTTGGCGCAGTCGGACATTTCTGGACAGTTAGTCATGCCAGTAGTCACGACGCCATTGCAATCTGAATTTGATTCTTACGCTATTGCACGTAATCCGGTCGCCCACTGGTCGGCGCTGCACCCACAAGTGCGCGGCGACTATACCAAAACGGTGGCGATTGTTGGCGGTGAAAGCTCGGGCAAGACGACTTTGGTACATAAGCTTGCCAACTATTATGGATCCAGCTTTGCGCTTGAGATGGGACGGCTGTATGTCGGTACAGATTTGGGCGGTAGCGAGATTGGATTGCAGTATAGCGATTATGGTCCCATTGCCCTCAATCATGCCCAAGCGATCCGTGCTGCCGCTGCTAGGGCAACAGCGCCCGTAACCATTATCGATACAGATTTTGTCACCACGCAGGCTTTTTGTGAAGAGTACGAAGGTCGTACCCATCCCTTTGTGAGCGCATGTATCGATGAGTTTCGCTTAGACCATACCATCATGCTTGATAACAATACTCCATGGGTTGACGATGGCATGCGCTCATTGGGTACGCCTGAGGCTCGCGGTCGCTTTGAGCAGCGCTTATTAGATATTTTTGCTCGTCACGATATTGAGCTGCATATGATTGATCAGCCCGATTATGATGCCCGCTATCAGCAAGCTTTATTAATTATTGATAAGCTTATCTATGGTAACCCCAATTCGGGATAAGGGCTCAAAAAAAAGATAAAAAAAGAAGTCCAAAGTTGCTAAAGTAAGTTTACCAAGA